>NZ_JBSGZO010000633.1:0-4023 GCF_053611045.1 Streptomyces sp. NPDC054841
GATTTCCTCGGGTTCCCAGATGTCCTCTCGCCCGAACCCGAATCCGAACGTCTTGAAGCCCATCGATTCCATGGCACAGTTGCCGGCGAAGACCAGAAGGTCGGCCCAGGAGATTTTCCGGCCGTACTTCTGCTTGACCGGCCAGAGCAAACGGCGCGCCTTGTCGAGGCTCGCGTTGTCCGGCCAGCTGTTGAGGGGTGCGAAGCGCTGAGCGCCGGAGCCGCCACCGCCCCGGCCATCGGCGATACGGTACGTTCCCGCGGCATGCCAACTCATCCGGATGAAGAGCGGCCCGTAGTGGCCGTAGTCGGCAGGCCACCAGTCCTGCGACGTCGTCATCACCTCGAAGACGTCCTGCTTCAGCGCGTCGAGGTCGAGGGTCGTGAACTCTTCTGCGTAGTTGAAGTCCTCATCCATCGGATTGGACTGAGGCGAGTGCTGGTGGAGAACCTGAAGGTCCAGCTGATTCGGCCACCAGTCCCGGTTCGCTTTGGGGCGAGTCGGCGTGGGGGCCGGGGAGGGGATTGCTGGGTTCTCGCTTTCGCTGCCGGACACGTCCGTCCTTCTTCCTGTCTTGGTGTTTCCTTCTGCTGAATGCTCGCTCTTGAGGTTGTTTGCCTTTTGGTGTCGAGCACTGCGACCCGCGCTCGTAGCCCTCCATGGCGCCCGCCGGCCGAACGCCTGCCAGGCCCGCGGCAGACAACGTGGGGCCGGCGGCCGACGAGAACCTTTCCTCGCGCATGACGCCGATGATTGTGCCTGTGTCGGCGTCCGTATGGTCGCGCACCGCAGACCACTCCGCTACGAGAACACGCAGAGCGCCCCTGGTAACAAGAAGAGGCATCACGCTCACCCCGCTGACGTGAGAAGCGGAAACGGAAAGTTATACGCTGGCCCGGCACGTAATAGAGCAGTGCCTCCGCCATAACGTGGGTGAAGCCGGCCCTGTCAGGCCCCGGGCATCTACCGGTAAGTTCCGTTGTCCCACCGAGCCTGAACAGGTGAACCGATATGAGTGACCTGCTGGAGCGACTGCGAGGGCGCGGTTGGCGGATGACTTCCCAGCGGCGCGTCGTTGCGGAGGTCCTCGACGGCGAACACGTGCATCTCACGGCCGACGAGGTGCACGCCCGCGCGGCACGACGGCTGCCCGAGATCTCCCGGGCGACCGTCTACAACGCCCTGGGTGAGCTGGTCTCCCTCGGTGAGGTCATAGAGGTCTCCACCGACGGCCGCGCCAAGCGCTACGACCCCAACGCGCACCACCCGCACCAGCACCTGGTGTGCTCCGGCTGCGGCACCATCCGCGACGTCCACCCGGTCGGCGATCCGCTGGCCGACCTCCCGGCGGAGGCGCGGTTCGGATTCACGGTGTCCGAGGTCGAGGTCACCTACCGCGGGCTGTGCCCCTCCTGTGTCCCCGGCCCGGTCCAGCGCCCCCCTTCCTAGCTCAGAGCCCGGCGACTTTGGCGTTCGCCGACAGCTCGTAGACCAGGGTGACCGTGCGGCGGCTGCCGGGCGGGAGGGTGACGTCCCAACTGGCGATGCCCTCGGCGTCGACCACGTCGGGCGCAGGGGAGCAGGCTTCCTCGCGCAGGCGTGTCTTCACCGCCGCGACCTCGGAGACCGGTATCCGCTCCCGGAGGACGACCACGCGTTCGCCGTGCTCCCCGGGAGCAGAGAACCGGGACAGGTGCAGCCGGATCGTGTGGGTGACCACAGTCCGCTGGGTGATTCCGGCGGAGTCGCGGGACTCCTCGGCATACCGGACGACCCGACAGTCGTCACAGCTGCCGAAGGCGAGCTCGACGGGAGCACCGGGCGCGCTGAAGTCCAGCGTCCCGCGGCCGGTGAATCCGCTGCCGCGGACCAGGTCCACCGGCCCGGCGAGCAGCGCATGGCCGGACAGGTTGTCGAACCGCACCACCTGGGTGACCAACGGGGACAGCTCGGGTGAGCAGGCGTACTCGCTGCTCGCGGCCGCGGTGAAGACGGAGAGCGGTACCCGGTGAGCGCGGCCGTCTCCGGGCACGGAGACCGGCGCGGGGGAGCTCAGCACCCGCGCCTCGCCGCCGTCGTCCACCCCTGGCAGGCCCAGTACGAGGGCGGGGCCGAGGTCCCCGATCTCCTCCTCGCGCAGTTCGACGTCCACCGTGCGGCGCTCCGCAGCGGAGCGGTCCTTGAGCGTCAGCCGATCCTCGCCCAGCCGCGGGGGATCGGTGGCCAGTGCCGACCGTGCCGTCGACAACGTCAGCCGTACGTCCGACCAGTCCTCGCCGGTGCGCTGCCAGACCATCGCGTCGGTCTCCAGCGTCAGGGAGTCCCCGTCGAGTACGGCCCGGTAGGCGGGCCGCCACAGCGCACACGGGGTGAGGTGGCTCAGGCGCAGCCCGACCGGCCCGGCGACAGCGGCCTCCACCGTCAGCTCGATATGGCCGACCAGCTGGGCGGGTTCCCCCTCGGAGAGGTCCATGGCGCGCTGGACCTCCCCGAGTTCGACAGCGAGGGCGGCCAGCCGTGCGTCGATCGTGCGGAGCTGCTCGCCGCACGAGTCGCGCTCGTCGTCCACCCGGTCCAGTTCGCGGGCCCATCGGGGCCCTTCGGTCTCCCCGGAGCCGGCTCCTTCGCCGATCTCCCGCAGCAGATCGGCGGCGAGACGGCCGAGCAGGTCGAGGCGGGCATGCAGCCGGTCGCGTTGCTGACCCAGGGCGAGTCGCTCCTCTTCGAGGGTGTGCTCGCGGTGGCGCAGGGCCGAGTCGTCGTCGGCGGACGGCAGCGGCCCGCGCGGCGTCCAGGTGCGTACGATCCGCACGTCGAGCACGGTCGCGGGGTGATCGGCGGCCAGCTCGGCGTGAAGGGTACGGTCGACGGCCAGCGCACTGACCGGCCCGAGACGCAGACGCTGCACCCCGGCCTCCAGGTCGAGCATGACGGCGCGCTCGATGTGGGCCCGATCCTCCAGGCAGGTGACGGCGGTGACGGGGAGGGCGATCGGCTTCGGGGCCGTGGACATGGTGTGTGTCAGCTCCTGCGGTTGCCGCCGACCAGGGTCTTGCCGGCCGGGATGCGGATCTCGTAGCCGCCGTCGAGGGCGGCGGTGCCGCCGGCGGGCAGGTCCACCCGCCAGACGCGGGTGCCGGGGGCATGGTGTTCGGGCCCCGCGCCGTCCTCGGGTGCCGTCCAGTCGGCCCGCTCCTCGATCCGGACCTCGGGTTCGGAGGTGACCGGAACCCGCTCGTGCACCTCGACCGTGACGGGCCTGGCGAGCCGGTTGGCCAGCTCCACGTGGACGCGGTGGTCCAGCACGGTGGTGTTGTTGCGCAGGCCCGCGGTCGACTCGTGGAGGTTCGTACGGCGGGTGACCCGGATGCCCTCGGCCGGCCCGAGCCCCACCCGGCGGACACCGCCGGGGGCGAGCGTGGGCAGTGCGGCGGTCAGCAGGAAGTCGTCGCCGACGGTGACCTCCACCGGGCCGGCCAGCAGAGCCTGGTCGGTGGCGTTGGAGAGCACCAACGTCGCGTACACGGTCTGCTCCACGGACGGCACGCACACGTACTCGGTGCGCAGGCCGACCGGGATCTCGCCGACGGTGATGGTGTGCCAGGTGCCGTCCGACGGAACGTCGGCCCGCGCGGCGGCATCGAAGCGGTGGTCGAAGGAGTCCGCCGACTCGCGGGGCCGCACGGCGTGTCCGGGGAGCGGCAGCGCGGCCACCGCTTCGGCGCGGCGGCGGTACTCGTCCGCCACCGGGTCGAAGGGAGACTGGGCGAACAGCCGGCCTCTGCGACCCCCCTGCTCGTCGGGGCCGTACAGGACGAGGGCGGCGTAGTCGAGTTCGGCGCCGCTCGGCTGCGGCGGACCGGTTGCAGGTGCCGGAACCGGTGGCGGCGCAGCGCTCCCAGGAGCCGCAGGTGCCATGGGGGCGGGGACCGCGGAGAACCTGCCGCCGGTACGTGGACCGCCGCCCGCTCGCGACCGGACCGGCTGCGCGAGGTCGGGCGTCACAGCGCCGAAGACCTCCGG
>NZ_JBSGZO010000634.1:0-4007 GCF_053611045.1 Streptomyces sp. NPDC054841
GGCCGACGCTCCGTGCACGCCGGCCCATCGCTCACCGGAGCCGGCCCGAGCGTGACTTCTTCAGTCCTCGGACCGCTCCGACCCCAGCAGCTCCCGCAGTTCCCCCACCGCCTCCCGGAGCCGGTCGGCGAAGGTCCGCATCTGGTCCGCGACCGCCAGTGGCGTGCTCAGATAGAGGTTGAAGCGCTCGGGCAGCAGCACATAGGCCACCCCGATGCAGCGGCTGCTGGTCGATCCGAAGCCGAAGTACTGGATGTTGTGGGACGGCGCGGAGCTGGTGCTCAGGTAGTCGTCCCGCATCGTGAGCCAGCCCGGCGTCCGGTAGAGCGCGGGCTGCTCGGATACGCCGAGCTCCGCGCCGCGGCGGCGCTGGATCAGTTCCAGTTCCCACAGGTGCTGCTCGGGGACCTGGCCGGCCTGGGACGCCTTCGCGCGGGACACGTGGGCCTCGGCGGCGGCGCGGAACGCGGCTAGGCGGGTTTCCGCGTCAGCCGCCGGGTCCTCCATCACCGACACGAAGGCCAGCATCTCGGGAGTGACGACGCGCATCGCCTCGGTCCGGCCGTTCCGGTACTGCCGGGTGGCGATCGACTCGTACGTGGCGCCCAGGAGTCCCTTGGCCCGCTGGTGGGCGAGCTGGTAGGCGACCTGGACGAACGCGTCCGGTGACACGCCCAGGGCCTTGGCCGTGCTGCTCCCGAAGTCCGCGAAGGACACGGTCGTGGTCGCCGTGGCCTCCCCGTACGCGGCGAACGCCTCGGCGGCGGCGCGCACCTGGGCCCGTAGCGCGTCGTCCAGCTCGAACACGACCGGCTCCAGCGCCGGCAGGCCCTGGGAGCGGGCTCCGGACTGCCGGGAGTGCTCCTCGGCCGGGGTGCCGAGCAGAGCGTCGACGAAGCTGAGGATGGTGGTCCCGTCCAGTTCGCAGTGCTCCACGTTGATGCCCGCCCGGCCGTCGGCGAACACGATCAGGGACACGGCCTTGTCGAACCAGCGGTTGCCACGGTCACCGTAGAGCAGCTCGTCGCAGGCCTCCTGGGTGTCCGAGGGAGCGAAGTCCTCCAGACAGACGCAGAACAGCGCGGCCTCGACGTCCTCCAGTGCGTCCGCGTTGCGGGGGTGGCAGGCGAGCAGGGACTCACGGGCGGCCGCCCATTCCGCGCGGGCCATCGTGGTGAGGGGACCCACCGAGGTGTCCGCGGCGCCCGGCTCGGCTCCGGCCTTCATCACGGCGCGCAGGCCCGCCTCGAGGTCGTCCAGGCTGTGCGGGACGCCGTCCGCGCCGAGCACGTCCAGCCGGAACATGCTGCCGCGGAAGAACACCACGATGTGCCGGGCACTGGACGGGCCCGGCCATTCCTCGCTGTAGGGGGCGCGGACGGTGTCCTGTTGCGCGCCGGGGATCCGGGTGGTGGAGAAGAGGAACTTGTTCTGCACCATCGACTGGGGCACTCCGCGCTGCACCACCGGCGGGATGCGCTCCTGGTCGAGCTGCCCCTTGTAGTTGAGGGCCCCTGCGATGAGCCCGGCCGCCCGCTCGACCTGCGCCTGGCCGGACTCCTGGAACAGGAAGAAGAAGTTGGCGTTGAGCGCGATCCGGTCCCGGCGGCCCAGGTAGCGGTACGGCCAGAAGGTGTCGAGCCAGCTGTGCACGCCCGCCGTGGCGTCGTACTCCTCCAGCGCCGCGTGCAGCACCCGGCCGGGACCGTCGGGCCGGAGGAAGGCGGCCACCTCCGCCTCGGTCGCCGCCCGCTCGTCCGGAGTGAGCAGCGGCGCGCACCAGGCGAGGAACCGCTCGCAGCTCGCCTCCAGTGTGGGCAGCGGCACCCGCGGCAGACCGTCCTCATGGGCGAAGGTCGTCGTGCGGCCCGCCACACCCTGGCTGTTGTTCACTTCTGCTCTCGATTCGCATCGTTGGGACCTGAGATGCCGTACGGCCGGGAAAGATGGAGCTGTGCGTAGAGCCAGCCTTCCGCCTCCAGGCCCCGCGCATCCACCCCGGCGGACGACATGCCGTCCAGCACGAGGGCCTGCTCCTCCGGGGAGGCGAACTGCCGCTGTCTGAACACACCGTCGACGCGGACGGTCCGGTATCCCAGCCCGGCCAGTGCGCGCTCGACGGGGTCGAACGGGAACATCCGCAGCACGAAATGCGCCATCCAGGGCCGATGGTCGCCCTGGGCCCGCACGACGTGCGTGAGCGTCCGCTCCGTGACGTACCCGAGGCAGCCGGTCGAGATCACCAGGTCCGTCCCGGTGAGCTGGTCGAGCTGACGGGGTGTGGGCTCGTTGTTCTCCAGGTCGGCGTGCACGGCGTCGTCGAGGAACCCGGCCTCGAGTGCGTAGGACAGCGCGCTGCCGGAGGTGTCCAGGCCGACGAAGCGTACGTCCTGCGCGGGCCGGCGCGAACGGGACAGCTCCCGGTCCCGGGCCAGCAGGGCTTCGCGGCTCTCCCCCTCGCGGTCCTCGTCGCCGTAGCGCTCGTACAGCTCGTCCATGGTCGCGTCGTACTTCAGCAGGGCGGCGTTGATTCCGTACGAACAGCCGATGTCCAGCACCTTCGGCACCGCGACGGACCGGGACTCCCGGTACTCCTTGATGAACTTGGCGAAGTACGGCTTGGCGTGTTGCGGAACGCTGTAGCCGAGTGGGCGCAGCGCTCTGAAGTAGCTGCGCGGATCGGGCTGGGTGTAGATGTGGTCGAGCGAGACTTTTCCGGTCGCGTCGAAACGCACAGGGCTTACTCCTCCGTGGATCTCAGAGTGGATCTCAGAGCGGATCGCAATGTGGATCGCAATGTGGATCGCAGAGCGGATCTCAGAGCGGATCTCAGAGCGGGAAACGCCTCAGGCCTGGCAGGTGTCTTGCGGATCTTGCCCGGCTGATCCACAAGAAACCCCTAGTCCAGCAGCCGGTCGCCCCGGACGGCCCGGTCCTCGGCCGCCAGGTGCTCGGGCAGTACCCGGCCGAAGAGCTGCCGGGTCCGTGCCACGCTCCCGACGACCCCGGGGCGCTCGCTGTAGGCGAAGATCGCGGAGTGGCGTGCGATCCCGCCCCGCACAGGGCTCACCCGGTGCAGCGAGTAGCGGCCCATGAACAGCTGCAGGTCACCGGGTTGCAGGGGCAGGCGCCGGATCAGCCGCTCGCCCCGGCCGTCCAGTACGTCCCGGACGTCGTCGAATCTCTCGTCCTGCGCGGTCCTGATGTTCGGGCAGTACTCGAAGTCGCCCCCGGCCTGCGCCTGCTGGGTGAGCATGCTCACCGTGAACTCGTTGGTGTCGAAGTGCCAGGGGTGCTCCATGCCCGGCGCGACGACGTTGAGTACCAGCCCGGAGAGCGGGTCCGCCAGTTCGTGCAGCTGCGGCAGTCCGAAGCAGCGGGCGATGAAGCGCTGGAACACCTCGTGGGTGTAGAGCCGGCTGATGAGGGAGTCCGCGGGGACGCGGTCCCGCGCGACGAACGCGTTGCCCCGCTGGAACGTCCTGCGGCCGGGGTGGTCCGCCGGCAGGACCGAGTCGACGGCAATGTTGTAGACGTTGACGGTTTCGACGTCGAAGTGCGCCCGGGGCGCGATGGCCGAGCATTCCTGCCGCAGGACGTCTCGGAGCGACGGGCGGATGAAGTCCGGCAGCACGGTGCAGCCGACGGTCAGCAGTTCGCGCCGGGCTCGGGAAACCACCGCCTGTCCCTCGTCGCTCTCGAGTTCCGGCAGGGGATACCGAACCGTGTCGACCACCTGGTCGAGCGTCATGGCTTCCAGGGTGCTCATTCGATCCTCTCGACATGCGGGCAGACCGTGCCGGGCACTCACTCCCGGCTCTTCGGCAACTCCACCGAGGAACAACAGAGTTGAAGTTCCCACAGCCTCGCCGAGTTGTCTGTGACACGTCGCACTGTGCCGCCGCGGCGCACCCGGCCGTGCGGAGGCACGGCACCCGCGGGCCCGCCGGCTCGGAGCGCCCGGCACCGCGCCGAAACGCGAAGGCCGCGCCCGCGACGTACGCGGG
>NZ_JBSGZO010000635.1:0-4003 GCF_053611045.1 Streptomyces sp. NPDC054841
CCATTACCCCCCCACACCCCCCCAAGGAGCACATGTCAAGCGCCGAGCCCGTCTTACGGCCGTAGCCGCCGCCCTGGCGGGATCGGCCCTTTCCCTGGCCACCGCCACCGGTGCCCAGGCCCACGGCGACACCCTCAAGGTGGAGATCACCGGACACGACTTCGGCCGGGTGCGGACGACCGTCGTCTGGGAGAACGACAACGACCCGGTCGACGAGCGGGTCGCCGCCACCGTGAACGCGGTCGGCGCGGACGGAACGACCGTCGGCCCCTGGAAGCTGGTCCGCGACCCGGCGGCGACGACCGGCTACGCCACGGCCGAGGCGCTGCCGCCCGGGCGCTGGAAGGTCACCGTGGAAGTGGGTTATCCGGGGCTCGGCCGTGACCAGGAGGAGATCACGGTCTCTCCGGGCACCCCTGCCTCGCCGACGGCCGCACCGGGCGCTGCTAAGCCGGGGGTCTCGGCCGTACCGGGCACGGCACAGCCCGGGACCGCCACGAGCACCGACACCGGGCACTCCGGCGGCACCGAACCCGCGCGCCCCGGAAGCAGCGGGACCGGCGCGGCCGCCGCCCCCGCCGGGCACGCTGCTTCCGGCACGGGGACCGGCACCTTGCTGGTGGTGGGGGGCGCAGCCCTGCTGGTGTGTGCGGCCGGGGCCGGCGTCGTATGGCGTACCCGGCGCGCTCGGGCGCGGGCCGCCCGCTGACCCGGCGCAGGCGTTTCGGTCCTTGCGCCGCTCCGGCGGGAGACGGGGGCGGGGCGTAGGGGGGATGCCCCCGCCTCCCATGGCCGGGTGCGGCGCCCGGCTCTCAGGTGCCTACGGCGACCTGGAGTTCCTTGATGCCGTTCAGCCAGGCCGCCCGCAGCCGGCGCGGGTCGCCCGCCAGGCGCAGGTCCGGCAGGGTGTCGGCGAGCGCGTTGAAGATCAGGTCGATCTCCTGGATGGCGAGGGACTTGCCGAGGCAGAAGTGCGGGCCTCCGCCGCCGAAGCCGAGGTGCGGGTTCGGGCCGCGGGTGATGTCGAAGACCTCCGGCCGGTCGAAGACCTCGGGGTCGTTGTTGGCGGAGGAGTAGAACATCCCCACCCGGTCGCCCTTCTTGATCTTCTGGCCGCCGAGCTCGGTGTCCTGGGTCGCGGTGCGCTGGAAGGCGACCACGGGCGTGGCCCAGCGGACGATCTCCTCGGCGGCGGTCGCCGGGCGCTCCCGCTTGTAGAGCTCCCACTGCTCGGGATGGGTGAGGAACGCGTGCATGCCGTGGCTGATCGCGTTGCGCGTCGTCTCGTTCCCGGCGACCGCGAGCAGCAGTACGAAGAAGCCGAACTCGTCGGACGACAGATTGCCTTCGCCCTCCGCCGCCACGAGCTGGGTCACGATGTCCTTCGCCGGGCACTCCTTGCGGGCGGCGGCCAGGTTCATCGAGTAGCCGATGAGTTCCATGGCGGCCTCGGCGCCGATCTCCTCGGTGATGGCGTACTCGGGGTCGTCGTACGCGACCATCTTGTTGGACCAGTCGAAGATCCGGGCCCGGTCGTCCTGGGGTACGCCGATGAGTTCGGCGATGGCCTGGAGCGGCAGTTCCACGGCGATGTTGGTGACGAAGTCGAAGCTGCCGTCGGTGCCGTCCGCGTTCGCCCTCGCCCTCGCCTCCTCGACGATCTTCCGGGCGCGGTCGCGGAGTGCGGCTTCCAGGCTCCGTATCGCCCGTGGGGTGAAGCCGCGCTGGACGATCTGGCGGACCCGGGTGTGCTCCGGCGGGTCCATGTTCAGCATGATCAGCTTCTGAACCTCGATCTGGTCACGGGTGATGTGCTCGTTGAAGCGGATGACCGCCGTGTTCTCGGTGGACGAGAACAACTCCGGGTGCGTGGAGACGTACTTGACGTCCGCGTGCCGTGTGACGACCCAGTAGCCCTCGTCGTCGAAGCCGGTGACGCCGCGGGGCTGCGGGCACCACCAGACAGGTGAGGTCTGCCGCAGTTGGGCGAACTCCGGGAAGGGTATGCGGCTCTGCAGCAGATCGGGATCGGTGGCGTCGAACCCTTCGGGGAGATGGGGGCAGGGCATCGGCAACTCCAGGTCTGGCGGCTGGACAGCTGGCGGCTGGACAGCTGTACGGCGGCTGAAAAGTTCTGACGGCCCATCAGAATTGCCCGCAAGGTAGTAACGGGTTCTACAAGTGGCAAGAGTCGCGGCGGGAACTGTTGCGTGCAGGAGCCTTGCGTACCTGGGGTAACCCTCATAAGACTGCTCAGAGAACTAGAACGCGTACTAGTTCTTCTTGCGGTTCTTGCGTGCGGGTCGCCGGGACGCCCCGCCGCTGTGCTGAGGAGAGGACGAGCTCATGGCCGCGGAACCCGTCATCGTCGAAGCCGTACGCACACCGATTGGCAAGCGCGGTGGCGCGCTCGCCAATCTGCACCCCGCCTACCTGTTGGGCGAGACCTACCGTGAACTCCTGGGACGCACCGGCATCCACGCCGACTGCGTCGAACAGATCGTCGGCGGCACCGTCACCCACGCCGGCGAGCAGTCCATGAACCCCGCCCGCAACGCCTGGCTCGCGATGGGCCTTCCGTACGAGACCGCCGCGACGACCGTCGACTGCCAGTGCGGTTCCTCGCAGCAGGCCTCGCACATGACCGCGAACATGATCGCGGCCGGCGTCATCGACATCGGCATCAGCTGCGGTGTCGAAGCCATGTCGCGCGTACCACTGGGCAGCGGCTCCAAGCACGGGCCGGGAAAGCCCTGGCCCGACGAGTGGAACGTTGATCTGCCCAACCAGTTCGAGGCGGCGGAGCGCATCGCGCGCCATCGCGGGCTGACGCGCGAGAACGTGGACTCCCTCGGCCTGATCTCGCAGGAGCGTGCGGCCGTCGCCTGGTCCGAGGAGCGCTTCAAACGCGAGACGTTCGCCGTCCAGGTCCCCACGACCGAGGAGGAACAGCACGCGGGGCAGGGCATGTGGCGGCTCGTCGACCGTGACGAAGGGCTGCGGGACACCTCCATGGAGGCGCTGTCCGGGCTGAAGCCGGTCATGCCCACCGCGATTCACACCGCGGGCAACTCCTCCCAGATCTCGGACGGCGCCGCCGCCATCATGTGGGCGTCCAAGCGCATGGCCCGGGCGCTCAAGCTCAAACCGCGCGCCCGGATCGTCGCCCAGGCCCTCGTCGGCGCCGACCCGCACTATCACCTGGACGGGCCGATCGACGCGACCCGGGCGGTGCTGGGGAAGGCGGGCATGTCGCTCAAGGACATCGACCTCGTCGAGATCAACGAGGCCTTCGCCTCGGTCGTACTGAGCTGGACCCAGGTCTTCGAGCAGGACCTGGAGAAGGTCAACGTCAACGGCGGGGCCATCGCGCTGGGGCATCCGGTGGGTGCGACCGGGGCGCGGCTGATCACGACGGCGCTGCACGAGCTGGAGCGCAGGGACAAGGAGTTCGCGCTCATCACGATGTGCGCGGGCGGGGCGCTGGCGACCGGGACGATCATTCAGCGGCTGTAGGGCCTGTCCGGTGGATCTTGCCGGCCTCGCGCCTGATCCACCGGACAGGCTCCAGCCCGATTGCGGCGGCGGTGCGGTCGCGGCTCGCAGTACGATCGAGCCTCCGAAAACGCCGTAAGGGGAGCCGCGTTGATCGAACTGTCCCATGTGATCCGTGACCTGCGCAGCCAGCTGAACGAGGCGAGGCGGGCCGCGGACGGTGAGGAACTGGAGCTGGAACTCGGCGACATCGAGCTCGAACTGTCCGTCGCCCTGGAGAAGGGCGGGGGCGGATCCGGGAAGGTGAAGTTCTGGGTCCTCGAACTGGGCGGCGACAAGAAGAAGAACAGCACCGACACCCAGCGCCTCAAGCTGACGCTGCAGCCCAAGCTGAAGTCCACCGGTAGGCGGCCTCATGTGTCCGGCGAGGCCGTGACCGGGGAGAGGTGAGCGCGAATCCCGTGGCCGGGCGGTGGATGTTGCCCGGCCCGTCACGGCCGTATGACGA
>NZ_JBSGZO010000636.1:0-3997 GCF_053611045.1 Streptomyces sp. NPDC054841
GGCCTCGAACGCGCCGCTCAGCGGTGTACGGCGGCGGCACCGGTGACGCTCCGGGCCGCATAGGCCCGTACGTCGGCGTCGGGATCGCCCGTGGCCGTCGACAGGGCGGCCCGCGCGTCCTCGTGGTCGTGGCGGAGCAGAGCCAGTACCGCTGCCTTGCGTACGTCGTCGTTGGGATCGCCCAGGGCCTTGGCGAGCGCGGGAACGGCGATGTCCGTTGTCGTGCCCCGCAGCGCGGTGGCCGCCCCGGCCCGCACCTGCCAGGCGCCGTCGCCGAGGGCCTCCACGGCCGCCTCCGCGAGGCCGGACGGGCAGCCGGTCGCGCCCAGAGCGTCGAAGGCCGCGGCGCGGACGAGCGGGTCGTCGTCGCGCACCAGGCGGGCGAGGGCCTCGATCACCCCGGCCGGCGTCGCTTCGGCCCGGGCCGCCGCCACCGCCGCCAGGCCCCTCGCCGTGGCGACCCGGACCTCACGGGCCGGGTCCGCCGTGGCCGCCCCCAGCGCGTCGACTGCGTCGACCGAGACCAGGGCGCGGACCGTTTCGACGCGGACCGCGAGATCCGGGTCGTCGAGGCCGGGCGCGAACAGGACGGCGTCACCGAGGCGAAGGGCGCGCAGCACGGCGAGCGCGGTGGCCCTGACTGCCGCGTCGTCGCCGGACAGCGCGGCGACGAGCGGCTCCCGCAGGGCAGGTTCCGGAGGCAGCGTCGCCACCAGCTCACGCAGCGAGTCCGCGGCGGCCCCCCGTACCGCCGGATCCGGGTCGGCCAGCGCGGAGGCGAGCGCCGGGCCCGTGCCGGGCGGTGCGGTCTCGGTGAGCGTGGCCACGGCGGCGCGGCGGACGGTCGCGTCCGGGTCGGTCAAGTAGGGCCGGAGCCGGCCGAGTTCCGGCTGCTCCTCCTCGGCGAGGGCGAGGAGTTCCACGATGCGGGGCGAGCGGGACGTGGCGGTCGTCGTGTCCCGCCGAACCGGGGCGACCGGAGCCCCCGTACCCGAGCCGATGGGCGCGACCTCGCGCGGGCCGGCCGTCGCGACCTGCTCCGGGTGGACCTCGCCGAGGTGGCGCGAAGGGCCGCCGGTCGGTGCGTACTCGTCGACGGGTACGAGGTACGGCGCGACCGGGCGCGCCGTGAACTCCATCGCCCCGGAAGCCGACTTGCGCAGGTCCAGATGGTGCAGCCAGGTCTCGTCGTCGCGCCGGGGATGGTCCGTACGCTCGTGGTACAGCCCCCAGCGGGACTCGGTGCGGGCGAGGGAGGACCGGGCCGCCATCTCCGCGCAGTCCCGGATGAACGTGACCTCCGCGCAGCGCATCAGCTCGTGCGCTGTCCGCGCCCCCATCTCCGCGATCTCCGTGCGCATCCGCTCGAAGTGGTCCACGGCGAGGGAGAGCCGCGCGCCCGACTTGGGCGGGGCGACGTAGTCGTTCACGAACCGGCGCAGTTTGTACTCGACCTGGGGCTGAGGCGGGCCCTCGGGGTTGCGCAGCGGGCGGTAGATCAGTTCGTGGGCCGCTGTGAGCTGGTCCTGCGGAAGCTCCGCGGCTCGGTCGCGAGGGCGGGGTACGTCGAGGACGCGGCCGGTGCCGAGGAGCGCGACGCGGTCGCCGAGGAAGAGGGCCTCGTCGACGTCGTGCGTCACGAAGACGACGGTCGAGCCGGTGCCGCGGATCACGTCGCGGACCACGTCGACGAGGAGTCGCTGCATACCGGCGCGGGTCTGGGCGTCGAGCGCGCCGAACGGTTCGTCCATGAGGACGACGCGGGGTTCGCCGGCGAGGGCGCGGGCGAGCTGCGCCCGCTGGCGCTGGCCGCCGGAGACGTGATGGGGGAGGTGGCGGGCGCGTTCGGTGAGGCCTACGCGGTCGAGCCAGCGGTCGGCGGTGGCGCGGCGCGTGCGCTTGTCGATGCCCTGGATGGCGAGGGGGAGTTCGATGTTGGCGCGCAGGGTGCGCCAGGGGAGGAGGGCGTCCTCCTGGAACACGAGGGCGCGTTCGGCGCCGGGGGCGGTGATGGGGCGTCCGTCGACGGTGGCCTCGCCGGCGAGCGGGCGAAGGAGGCCGGCGAGGGTGCGCAGGAGCGTCGACTTGCCGCAGCCGGAGGGGCCGACGACGGTGAGGAACTCGCCGGGGGCGACATCGAGGTCGAGGCCGTCCAGCGCGACGGCGCCGGGGTGTCCGAGGCGCACGCCCTTGAGGGCGAGCCGTGCGCCCCGGGGAGTGGTGGGCGCGTTGCCCACGAGGGTTCCGGGTGACGTGGTCACGGTGCGGGCCTCCTGTCCGGGGTGGGGGTGCGCAGCCGTCCGCGGCCCGGTGGCCGGATCGTGCCGCCCGCCTCCACAGCCCTTCGGGCAGGGGAGGTAGCCCCACGTCCCCCTGGGACTCCGTCCTGGGAGGACTCCTGGGGGCGCCTCCCAGGCGCAGCTCCGGGGGAGGAACGACTGCCCACGAACCACCGGGGCGGGGTCCTCGGGGCAGGCGCTGCGGCCGGGCCCGGGAGCCAGCGTGTCGCGCGGCGGCCGAGGAGTTCGACGGTCGTCGAGGTGAGCCGGCCGAGGAGGCCGATGCTCGCCATGCCGACGAAGACGCCGGGGTAGTCGACGACCGTGTAGTCCTGCCAGGTGCGGTAACCCACCCCGTACTCACCCGAGATCATCTCCGCCGAGATCACACAGATCCACGAGACCCCGATGCCGACCGAGAGACCGGAGAAGATTCCGGGGAGCGCACCCGGGAGGACGACGGACAGCAGCACGCGCCCGCGGCTGCCGCCCATCGTGAGGACCGCCTCCTCCCAGACGGGGGTCAGCGCCCGCACCGCGTGCCGGGTCGACACCATGACCGGGAAGAACGCCGCGGCGAAGGTGATGAAGACGATGCCCTGCTCATTGCTGGGGAAGAGCAGGATCGCCACCGGCACCAGCGCGATCGCCGGGATCGGGCGGAGGACTTCGAGGACCGGGCCGAGCAGGTCGGCGACGAGAGGTGAGCGGGCTATCGCCGTGCCGGCCACGACGCCCACGACCGCCGCCAGGACGAAGCCGGAGACGATACGGGTGAGGCTGTCGGTGAGGTCCTGCCAGTACTCCGGGGTGCCGAGGCGCTCACCGAACTCGCCCGCCACCTCCGTGACCGTCGGGAACTGCTCGAAGCGCAGCCACAGGTTGACATCGAGAGAGGTGAGGAGCTGCCAGAGGGCGAGCGCCGCCGCCAGGGAGACCGCTCGCAGCAGCATCCTCATGACGCCGACTCCAGGGCCTGGACGTAGGTGAGGGGGCGGGCACCGGGGTGCGCGGACCTGTAGGCGCTCGCCGCCGCCGGGGTCAGGAAGGGGAGGGGGCGCGTTCCGTCGGCGAGCCAGACGGCCCTGTCCGCGTACCAGAGGGTCCCGGTGGTGGTGTCGGGTACGTACGCGGCGCGGACCTTCGTCCTGTGCGCCGCGATGTACCGCAGGGCCTCGGACGGGGTGGCGAAGGACGACGTACGGGTCGAGCCCTTGAGCCACACCTCGCTGCGCGCGGCCGGCGCGGTCGTGGCGAGTTGCTTCCCGTACGCGGAACCGTAGACCCGCTTCAGGTACTGGTCGTCGACGAACGCGTCCACGTCCACGTCGCCGACGAGCTTCGCCGACTTGAGGACGGGCACGTCCTCCTTCAGCGCGGCGATCAGCCGGGGCTTGAGGGTCGGATCGAAAGTGGCGATGCCGTTGGGGCCGTTGTAGAGGTGGACGACCTCGGCGGGCAGCCCGGTCGCGCTCGCGACCTTCTCGCTGGCCGTGACAGGCTGCTCGCGCAGATACGCGGTGGCGTCGATCTGTGCCTTCAGGAACGCCTCCAGGACCTTCGGACGCTGCTTGGCGAAGTCCTCGCGGGCGGTGACGCCGTGGAAGGTGGGCAGGTTCAGTTCCGCGCCGTCGTACAGGGGCTTCGCCTTGCCCTGGAAGGCGAGCAGGCCGGGCCAGGCGACGAACTGCGAGAGCGCGTCGGCGCTGCCCGAGGAG
>NZ_JBSGZO010000637.1:0-3979 GCF_053611045.1 Streptomyces sp. NPDC054841
CCTCGTGGCCGTACTCGCCGAGCGCCGCGCCCAGCGCCGCCAGCGAGGACTGCACGGCGTCACGGCTCGCGTCCGTGCCGTAGTGGTTCACCCGGATCATCTCCGCGGACAGTGCCCCTGCGCCGGCGATCAGCGGCAGCGACGGGTCGGCCGCCAGTGCCTTCGCGACCAGGTCGGAGGCGTCGACGCCGGTGGGGGCGCGCAGCGTGGTCGCCACCGGCGCCGCGTACCGCGCCTCGTGGACGTACGGGGTCAGCCCACCGCCGAGCGCGAGCGCACCCGCGCGCACCGCCGCCGCGGCCGACGCGTGCCGTGCCATGAGCGAGTCCGGACCCTCCGCCTCGATGCGCTCCAGACAAGCCTCCAGCGCCAGCATCTCCAACTGGGCCGGTGCGTGCAGCAGCGCCCTGCGGCCGCCGTCGATCCAACGCTCCTTCCAGTCGAGCAGCGAGAGATACGAGCGTCGGGGCGCGGCCGGGTTCGCCGCGAACCGCTCCCAGGCGCGCTCGCTCACCGAAACCGCCGAGACCCCGGCCGGGCCGCCCATCGCCTTCTGCGCGCCGATCACGCACAGGTCCACGCCCCACGCGTCCGGCAGCAGCGGCTCGGCGCCCACGGAGGCGACGGCGTCCAGCATGAACAGCGCGCCATGGGCCCGTACGGCCTCGCCGATCTCCGCCACCGGGTTGGTGTTGCCGGTGGCCGCCTCGGCGTGCACCAGGGACACGAAGTCGATCTCCGGGTGCTCGTCCAGTGCCCGCGCGACCTGTTCCGCGGACACCGCCGTGTGGAACGGCACCTCCAGGTCGATCACCGCGGCACCGCAGTCCCGCAGCCAGTTCCCGAAGGTCTGTCCGTACGGCCCCGTCACCACGTTCAGCGCGGCGGAACCGGGCCGGGCACCGCTGCGGATGCAGCCCTCCAGTGGGAGCAGCGCCTCGCCCTGTGTGATCACCACGTCCGCCTCGGTGGAGAGCAGGGTGGCCACCCGGCGCTCGATCGCCGCGAAATGGGAGGCGGTCAGGGGGGCCAGGTCCAGAAACGGGTGTGTCACGTCGGTGCTCTCTTCGAAGCGGCGGTTCTCGGCAGTCTTCGGCAGTCTTCGGCTGTCCTCGGTCGAGGGTAGAGCAGGGCTCGTAGAGTGCTCGTCATGAGCGATCACGTGGTGCTGCATGTGAAGGGGCGGGTGCTCGTCGGGCCGCAGGAGGTGAGGGACGAGCTGTGGGTGGTCGGCGGCCGTATCACGTATCGGCGGCCGGCAGCCGAGGCGGAGACCGTCGAGGGCTGGGTGCTGCCCGGCCTCGTCGACGCCCACTGCCATGTCGGGCTCGACGGGCACGGCGCGGTGGACGAGGCGACCAGCGAGAAGCAGGCGCTGACCGACCGGGACGCGGGCACCCTGCTCATCAGGGACGCCGGCTCGCCCGCCGACACCCGCTGGATCGACGACCGCGAGGATCTGCCGAAGATCATCCGGGCCGGCCGGCACATCGCCCGCACCCGTCGGTACATCCGCAACTACGCCCATGAGATCGAGCCCGACGACCTCGTCGCCCACGTGGCACAGGAGGCGCGGCGCGGCGACGGCTGGGTCAAGCTGGTCGGCGACTGGCTCGACCGCGAGGCGGGCGATCTGGGCGCCTGCTGGCCGCGTGGTGCCGTCGAGGCGGCCATCGCCGAGGCGCACCGCCTCGGCGCCCGCGTCACCGCGCACTGCTTCGCGGAGGACTCGCTGCGCGACCTGGCCGAGGCGGGCATCGACTGCATCGAGCACGCGACCGGGCTGACCGACGAGACCATTCCGCTGTTCGCCGAGCGGGGCGTCGCGATCGTCCCGACACTCGTCAACATCGGCACGTTCCCGCAGCTCGCGGCGGGCGGCGAGAGCAAGTTCCCACGCTGGTCGGACCATATGCGGCGGCTGCACGAGCGCCGGTACGACACCGTCCGCTCGGCGTACGACGCGGGCATCCCCGTCTATGTCGGCACCGACGCCGGCGGCTCGCTGGCGCACGGCCTGGTCGCGGCCGAGGTCGCCGAGCTCGTGAAGGCCGGCATCCCGCCGGTCGAGGCGCTGTCGGCGACGGCATGGGGGGCGCGGAGCTGGCTGGGCCGGCCGGGCCTCGAGGAGGGGGCGCCGGCGGACCTGGTCGTGTACGAGGCCGATCCACGGGCGGACGTACGGGTATTGGCGGCACCGCACCTGGTGATCCTGCGGGGGCGCGTCATCGGTTGACGGAGCGTGACGCCGGGCTCCTGCCGCTCGTTGAACCACTTCACATGCGCCACCCGCAGGTCAACCGGCGTGCGCCTGTTACGCCCTCCCCGGAGCGACCCAGGGGAACGCCCGTACCTCATGAATCGAATACGGGCGCGGAAACGCCACTTTGGAGTGAACTCACCCCAGGTATCTGTCAGTTCACTCTCGGTGCGTAAAGATTCCGGTGTTCTCAGTCGCCGCCGCCCATGAGTCCCTGTGGCCGGCGGCCCGGCGACGCCATTCTTCTGTGGGGGTTCCACCACCGTGAACAGCAACACCTTCCGCATGCCCGTACGCCGTTCCGCGGCCGTCATGGCCGCCACCGCGCTGGCCGCCGGCCCGCTGGTGCTCGCAGCGCCGGCCCGTGCGACGGGCGGCGGAGTCGGGCGCGCGAGCGCGGTCGTGCTCCGTACCGGCCTCGATGTCTCCTTGCTGAACAGGGCCGTCCAGGTGCCGCTGAAGGTCTCCCTCAACGAGGTCCAGGCCCCCGAGAGCGCCGAGAAGACCGCGCTGACCGTCCAGGTGGAGGGTGTCGACCAGGGCAGGCCGTTCAGCCTGCTGCGCGCGGACGTGGCGACCGCGAAGGCGACCGCGGACCGGCAGCGGGCCGAGGGCTACACCAACCTCGCCCATGCCAAGGTCCATGTCCCCGGACTGCCGTTGCTCTCTCTCATCGAGGTCGAGAAGGTCACGTCGAAGGCGGTCTGCGTGGCCGGCAGGAAGCCGGTGGCCGAATCGAATCTGCTCGGCGCGGTCACCGTCCTCGGCAAGAAGACCAAGCTGACGACGGGCGGTACGACACGGGTCGAGGTGCCCGGTGTCGGCGAGGTCACCCTCGACCTTTCGAAGACGCAGACCACCTCGCGTACGGCCGCGGCCACCGCGCTCGAACTGAAGGTGTCCGTCAACCCGCTCAAGCTGAACGTCGCGGAGGTCGAGGGCTCGGTGACGCTGGCCGCGGCGAACTGCGAGTCACCCACGGCCCGCACGGTGGAGCCGGACGCGAAGCCCCAGGCCGGCGCCGGCCCTGCGAAGGCCCCCGCCGGCATCCCCGCCGACGCCCCCGCGCCCGCCGCCGAGAACCTCGCGGCGACCGGTGGCAACGGACTGACCCCGTACTTCGCGGGCGGCGCGGTCGTGCTGCTGGTCGCGGGCGGCGGTGCGGTGGTTCTGGCTCGCAGCCGGGCGCGCGACTGAGCGCGGCCGGTGGGGGGTGTGGGTGACGGGGTTGCCCTCTGCCGTGGGCGCGGCCGGGACGGGCCGGTTCTGCGGGGTTGCCCTCTGCCGTGGCGGCGTCCGGTGTGTCCGTCCTCAAACGCCGGACGGGCTTGGGTGGTTCGGGGTTGGCCGGGACCGTGCGGATGCCGTCCGGGGCCGCTCCGGGGCTCGTATCCGGGACGGCATGATTTACGGCGCGCCACCCGGTACCGCACGAGCCTGGTCCTCGTCGCGCGCCACAAATCACGCTTTAGTGTCCCGAACACGACCCCTGCACGTCCCCGGGCGTGCGCGCCCGCGGGGGCTGACCCCGGTGGGGTGCGTTCACGTGGTTTGTGGGCAGTCGTTCCGCTGGGGAGGAACGGGTGGGCACAAACCCCCACGGCCCGCAGTCGGGCGACGGCCCGGGGTGGGGCCGTGCAGGGTCGGCCCCGCAGGGGTGGCATCGTGCCGGGGCACATGGGTCCCGGGCCGGATGCCGCCCCGAGGAGTCGAGCCCGG
>NZ_JBSGZO010000638.1:0-3966 GCF_053611045.1 Streptomyces sp. NPDC054841
CGGCCGGTCGGGCCGGGGCTCCTGCCGTTGAACTCCCGGGTGAGGGAGGCGGGTTGGATCGTTCCCTCCAGGTCCTCTCCGGTGTCGCGGCGGTGACGCGGTGCTGTGGAACACGGCATCCGGAACGTCGAACTGCCCCTTCCGGCAGGTGATGTGATGGCGCGTCACCGCTGACTCGGCTGCTGTTCGCCCTACGCCAGGTTCACCTTCGCGCCGCAGCGGCCGCGGCGGTGGTGATACGGCGGCGTAGTGCGGGGGTCAGGCTTGCGCCGCCGCCCCGAGGCCGCCCAGCAGGAGCGCCGTGAAGCGCTGGGCCCAGTCCGCGTCGACGGGTTCGGCGCTCACCAGCGCGCGGTGCACCACCGCGCCCGCGATCACGTCGAAGATCAGGTCGGCGGTGCGGGCCGCCGCGGCCGGGTCGGACTCCACCGGCAGTTCGCCGCGCGACTGAGCCCGCGCCCTGCCCTCCAGGACCAGCCGCTTCTGACGGTCCACGATCGAGCCCCGGATCCGCTCGCGCAGCGGCTCGTCGCGGGTCGACTCGGCGACCACCGCCATCAGCGCGGTGCGGGCCTCGGGCCGCTCGAGCAGCGCCGCGAACTGCAGCACCACTCCCTCGATGTCCGCGGCGAGTGAGCCCCGGTCGGGGAGCTCCAGCTCGTCGAAGAGGACCGCGACCGCGTCCACGACGAGTTCGCTCTTGCCCGCCCAGCGCCGGTAGAGGGTGGTTTTGGCCACCCCTGCCCGGGTCGCCACATCGCCCATCGAAAGCCTGGACCAGCCCAGCTCGACCAGCGCGGCTCTGGTCGCGTCGAGGATGGCGGCGTCCGCCTCGGCACTGCGGGGGCGGCCGGTGCGGATCGTTTTCGGACGGTTGCGGCTACACATGACGGCGACCATACCGGCCAGTAGGTGATTCGCTGTGAGTCAGCTCACCGGTGGAATCTTCCCGGCTCGGTGGTATACGAGTTACGCTACGACCCGTAGCGAAAGCGACAACCACAGGCGCCTGGTGGGGACCCGGCGCCACGGCTCCCGGCGTCAGAGTCCGCATCGGAGTCCGCGGTCTTTTCACTCGTGCGCGCGGAAGGGGGAGGATGTACTCATGCAGCCTAGGAACATGTCCATGAGCGGCGTCGTCGACCTCGCCGCGTTGAAGGCGGCCGGAGAGGCCAAGGCCAAGGCGGAGCAGGCCCGCGCGGAGGCCGCGCGCCAGGGCGGCGGCGGTGCCGTGTCCCCCGCCAGTCTGGTGATCGACGTAGACGAGGCGGGCTTCGAGCGCGATGTCCTCGAGCGCTCCTCGGAGGTCCCGGTCGTCCTCGACTTCTGGGCCGAGTGGTGCGAGCCGTGCAAGCAGCTCAGCCCGCTGCTGGAGCGGCTGGCCCAGGAGTACAACGGCCGTTTCGTGCTCGCCAAGGTCGACGTCGAAGCCAACCAGATGCTGTCGCAGCAGTTCGGGATCCAGAGCATCCCGGCCGTCTTCGCGGTGGTCGCCGGCCAGGCGCTGCCGCTCTTCCAGGGCGCCGCGCCGGAGCCGCAGATCCGGCAGACCCTGGACCAGCTGATCCAGGTCGGCGAGGAGCGCTTCGGGCTCACCGGCCTCACGGTCGACGCCGACACCGATGCCGAACAGGGCACCGAGGGCCCGTCCAAGGCCCCGGCGGGACCGCACGACGCGCTGCTCGAAGCGGCGCTCCAGGCGCTCGACGCGGACGACTTCGCGGGTGCCGTCCAGGCGTACAAGAACGTCCTGACCGACGACCCGGGCAACACGGAGGCCAAGGCCGGCCTCGCCCAGGCCGAACTGCTCGGCCGGGTGCGGTCCATGGACGCACAGGCGGTGCGCAAGGACGCCGCGGACAAGCCCGGCGATGTGCAGGCCCAGATCGCGGCCGCCGAGCTGGACCTCGCCGGCGGTCACGTCCAGGACGCCTTCGGCCGGCTCGTCGAGGCCGTACGGCGCACGGCGGGCGAGGATCGCGACGCCGCCCGCGTACGGCTGCTGGAGCTCTTCGACGTCATCGGCGCCGACGACCCGCGGGTGACGGCGGCCCGTACGGCGCTGGCGCGGGTGCTGTTCTGACATATGCCCCGTAGCGCCCGGGGCGTGGTCGCCGATTTGGCGACAGAGTGACAAAGTGCGGCCGCGCTTTACCAAAACTTGGTAAACGCGGCCGCTGTTACTCGCAGTAAATCAACCCCGTTGTTCTGTCCGCTTTTTCTCGGCAATCTCCCCATCTGTCGACGGGGTCTGAGGCACCCTGTGTGGCCAGGCGACATCACCCGGTCGTGGCGTGGTTATACGTCCGTTACTAGTCAGTAACGAACCCCCTTGTGCCCCGGCTCGTAATGCACCACGATCGGCCACGCTCGGTCCATTACCGCACCAGCCCGGCAGCCAGCCGCGTAAGCGCTCTTGGGTCCCCACCGAGTGGGCCGGCGGCAGAGGTGCCGGCCGAGGACAGGGGGGTTCCTGCCTGACCGGCAGGGCCTGTCCATTGAGGTTGCGCGAAGGCGTGGCCAGTGGTTGTCGCTCGGGGGTGATCGCCGGTGATTCGGACGCGGCTAGCGCCTGATACACAGGCGCTCTCCTTCCCGAGGACGTAGCACTTCTCCCATCCCAGGTCGGACCTGCGCGGTCCGTACCGGAGATGTACGTCCGAGAAGGAGGAACAGATATGTCCCAGGTACGTGGTGGGACCAGATGGAAGCGGTTCGCGGTCGTCATGGTGCCGTCCGTGGCCGCCACGGCCGCGATAGGCGTCGGCCTGGCACAGGGCGCTCTCGCGGCGTCGTTCAGCGTGTCGGGTCAGAGCTTCAAGGTGACGGCCGACAAGCTGGTCGGCAACGACTTCGTGCAGTACGGAAGCGTCGCCGCCGGCAAGAGCCTTGACGGCAAGGACCAGGTCCACCCGGTCGCCGTCTCCGGCTTCCGTTCGGCCACGATCACCAACATGTGCCAGTCCGTGGTCACGCCGAACGTGCCGTTCATCGGCAACGTGACGCTGCGCCTGGAGGCGGGCAACAAGGGTACGGACATCGAGGCGGGCAACCTTTACCTCGACGTCGCCGACCTTGAGGCGAACGCCGCGTTCGAGGACATCGACATCGGTGTGGCGGCGGGCGCCAACAAGTCGCCCGGCATTCAGCCGAACACGAAGGCGAACCCGTACGGCTTCGCGCAGCAGGCCAGGAAGGCCACGCTGACCGACGTGAAGCAGACGGCGTGGGCCACCACCGCGGGCACCTTCAAGCTCCCCAACCTGAAGCTGGGGCTGCACACGGGTGACCCCAAGAAGTACGAGTGCTACTAGGCGCTCCCAGCGGGCGGGCCTGACGGTCCACGCTGTCCGGCCCGCCCGGTCCTTTCGACTTTCACAGCAACACCGGTTCCAGGGAGCTGTTTTCCATGAGCGCCGAGACCACAGGTTCCCGCGGCTTCACCTACTGGCGGCTTCGCTTCCGTGACTGGCGGGGTACTCGGCCCTTCTGGGCCGGCCTGTTCACCCTCATCGGTGGTCTGCCGATCGCGTACTTCCCGTACGCCAACATGCACCTCGGCAATATGACGATTGCCATGTCGACCACCGCGGGTGCGGGCTCACTGATCATCGGCGTACTGCTGGTGACACTGGGGCTGACGATGTGGTTCCACAGCGCAGTGCGGATGTTCGCCGGTATCGCCGCGATCCTGCTGGCTCTGATCTCCATCCCCGTCTCCAACATCGGCGGCTTCCTGATCGGCTTCCTGTTCGCCCTCCTGGGTGGAGCCCTCTCCGTCGCATGGGTGCCGGGCAAGCCGGAAGAGCCGGCGGCGACCGAGTCGCCGGAGGTCGAGGACCCCACGCTCCCCGAGCAGCGCGCCGGGGAGGACCCGAACGTGACGGATTCGATTGCGCATGCCAACGGCGGGAGGAACAGTGCGGGGTGACGAAACGCTGCTCTCAGCGGCTGACGGCGATGAAC
>NZ_JBSGZO010000639.1:0-3960 GCF_053611045.1 Streptomyces sp. NPDC054841
GGGTCACACAGACCCCGAGGCCTGCGGCGATCAGCGCCAGTTGGGTGTGGTGCTCGCCCGCCATGTGCGCGATCCGCGGCTCGATGCCCTTGGCACGCAGCGTGAACATCAGCCACTCGTAGCAGAATTCACCCTCGGGCCACGACACCCACTCGTCGTCCGCGAAGTCCTCCAGATCCACCTCCGCCCGGTCCGCGAGCGGATGGTCCGCCGGCATCGCCACATCCGCGGCGTCGTCCAGCAGCTGCGCCCGGGCCAGCCCGCCGGGCACCGGCAGCCGCTTGTTGCTCCAGTCCAGCACGACCGCGAGATCGAGATCGCCCCTGATGACCTGCCGCACGGCATACTCGGGCTCCAGCTCGCTGGACCGGACGCGCAGCTCGGGATGGACCCTGCGAAGGGACGCGAGCGCTGCGGGGAAGAGTCCGCGCGCCGCCGTCGGGAACGCCCCGACCCGCACCTCGCCGACCACCTGCCCGCGCTGCGCCTCGATATCGGCCTGTGCGAGCTCCACCTGGGACAGGATGCGCGCGGCATGGTCGGCGAGCAATCGTCCGGCGTCGGTGAGGCGCACCCCTCGCCCGTTCTTGGCCAGCAGCTGCTGGCCCACCTCCCGTTCCAGCTTCGCCATCTGCTGGGACACGGCGGACGTCGTCACATGCAGCCCGTCGGCCGCTCCGCTGACCGAGCCGTGCCGGGCCAGCGCGTCGAGGGTCCGCAGGCGCTCCAGGTTCAACATGTAAGTGATGCTAAGCGAATCCCTCAAAGAAGTCTCGCTTGTCCTACGAGAATGGTGCGGCCAAGGTAGAGGGCATGAGCACCGTCAGGCCGCCGTCGCGCGACCGATCCCGCATATCGCCTCCCTTTCTTTCCTCCTCTTCGGCGCCTTCGGCCCCTTCATCCCCTTCGGGCCCTTCATCTCCTTCCTCCCTCGTCACCCCGGCTGCCACGGCCGCACGCCGTCCCGCCGTCGACTGGCGCATCAGGTTCGCCGTGCTCGCCCTGATCTGGGGCTTCAGCTTCCTTCTCATCAAGGTCGGCACCCACGGGTACGCACCGTTCCAGGTCACCTTCGGCCGGCTGCTCTTCGGTACGGCGGTGCTCGCCGCGGCGATGGCGGTGAAGCGCGAGCGACTGCCCCGCGGACTGCGCACATGGGGGCATCTCACCGTTGCCGCGTTCCTGCTCAACGCCCTGCCGTTCTCGCTCTTCGCCTACGCCGAGCTGACGATCCCCTCGACGCTGGCGGGCATCTGCAACGCCACCTCACCGCTCTGGGGCATGGCGCTGTCGCTGGTGGCGCTCTCCGAGGACCGGCCGACCCGTCGCCGTGTCGCCGGGCTCGGGATCGGCTTCCTCGGAGTGCTCACCGTGCTGGGCGCCTGGCAGGGCTTCTCCGGGCTGGATGTCACGGGCACCGCGATGGCCCTCCTCGCCTCGCTGAGCTACCCGGTCGGCTGGATCTACGTCCGCCGTACGCTGGCCGACTCCAGCCACTCGAACCTCTCCCTCACCGGCGCTCAGCTTCTTCTCGCCACACTCCAACTGGCTCTGGTGACCCCGCTGTTCACCACGCTCCCCAGCTCCCTTCCGGTGCTTCCGCTGCTCGCGGTGATCGCTCTGGGCGCCCTGGGGACCGGCTTCGCGATGCTGCTCCAGTACGGACTGGTCGCCGAGGTCGGGCCCACGACGGCGACGATGGTCACGTACTTCATCCCGGTCATCGCCACGGCCGCCGGCGTGACGCTGCTGGGCGAGCAGTTCGGCTGGAACACCCCGGTCGGTGCGCTGATCGTGCTGGCGGGAGCCGCGCTCACCCAGAGCAGGCCGAAGCCCCGTCAGCCATAGGCGCGTGCGGGCAAGGGACCGGCCGCCGATGCCACCGCTTCGGCGAGCCGGCCGATGTCGTCCCGCGTCAGACCGGACACCGTGAGCCGCACGCCGGGCGGCGTCGACGTCCGGAACCGCGCCCCGGGAGCGACGGCCCATCCGGCGTGCAGCAGCCGCGCCACCGTCCCGGTCTCGTCGGCCACGGGCACCCACACGTTCATCCCGCTGCGGCCCCGCCCCTCGATGCCGCGTTCGGCCAGCGCCCGCAGCAGCGCGTCGCGCCGCTCGCCGTACGCGCGGGCCACAGCCGCCGGGTCGACGGCCCCGGAGACCCACAGCTCCACGACCGCGCGCTGGGTCAGCCGGCTCACCCAGCCCGGTCCGAGCTGCTGCCGTCCGAGCACCCGGTCGATCGTGACCTCGTCCCCGGTCAGCACGGCGAGGCGCAGATCCGGACCATACGCCTTGGCGGTGGAGCGCACGAGCGCCCAGTGGTCCGACACTCCGGCAAGGGGGTGGAGCGGCTGGTCGACGATGGCGTGGCCGTGGTCGTCCTCGACGAGCAGCACTTCCGGATGCCGGGCGAGGACGGCGCGCAGCTCGTCCGCGCGTGCCCGACCGATCACGGCTCCGGTGGGGTTCTGCGCCCGGTCGGTGACGATCAGGGCCCGGGCTCCGCCGTCGAGTGCCCGCTCCACCTCGTCCGGGAGCGGCCCGTCGTCGTCGAGGCCGACCGGTACGAGCCGCAGCCCCAGCGCCGGGATCAGATCCAGCAGGCCGCCCCAGCCCGGGTCCTCCACGGCGACGGCGTCGCCTGGCCTCAGCCACGTGTTCAGCACGCGCTCGATGGCGTCGAGCGAGCCGGACGCAACGGCGATCGGCCCGTCCGGCACCCCGTCGGCGTCCATCCCGGCCCGGGCGAGCCGCGCCAGCTCGGGGTCGACGGGCGCCTCTCCGTAGAGGACGGGCTGCTCGTCGTGGTGGCGCGCGGCGGCCGCGAAGGCGTCCCGCAGCGGCGGCAGCAGAGCGACGTCGGGATTGCCGTCGGAGATCTCCCGGACGCCGGGCGGGGCCTCGACCCGCAGCGAGCCGCGCGCCGTACTGGCCGGGCGCGGCCGCACACGGCTGCCCCTGCGCCCGGCCGTCTCGATGACTCCGCGGTCGCGCAGCGTCCGGTACGCGGCCGCCACGGTGTTCGCATTGACGCCCAGCTCGGTCGCCAACTCCCGCATGGGCGGCAGGAGTTGGCCCGGCTCCAGATCGCCCGCACGGACGCCCCGCTCGACGCTCGCGGCAATCTCCGATGCGCGACGACCCGTGATCCGATACTCTCCTAGCACAAACGAGATTATGCACTAGTGCAATGGAGATCGCAATGGCCTCGACGCCGGTGAACGCCGCGTACCGGACGACCGAGCGCACCGTCCCCACCCGGGCCCGGGAGCGCGCTTCCTACGACCGCGAGCTGGTGCACTCGATACTCGACGAGGCGTACGTCTGCCATCTGGGCTTTGTGCGCGACGGGGCGCCGGTGGTACTGCCCACGCTGTACGGCCGGGTCGGCGACACGCTGTACGTCCACGGCTCCACCGGATCCCGCCCGCTGCGCATGGCCGGTCAGGCAGACCAGTCCGACAACGGCCTCGAGGTATGCCTGACCGTCACCCACGTCGACGGGCTGGTCCTGGCCAGGTCGGCCTTCCACCACTCGATCAACTACCGCTCGGTCGTGGTCCTCGGCACCGCCCATCAGGTCACCGACCCGCAGGAGAAGCGCACCGCTCTCGACGCGCTGGTCGACCATGTCGTTCCCGGCCGCTCCCACGACTCGCGCCCGGCCAACGACAAGGAGCTCGCCGCGACCGCCGTGCTCCGGCTCGACCTGGACGAGGTCTCCGCCAAGGTCCGTACGGGCGGTCCGAACGACGAGCCGGAGGACCTGTCGCTGCCGCACTGGACGGGCGTCGTCCCGCTGGTCCGCAGCCATGGCACGCCGATTCCGGCGGACGACCTGGACCCGGCCGTCGCGCTGCCCGACTACCTGTCCGTGCCGTAGGAGTCCCGGGAAGCCGACTGGATCGCGCACGGGGGTCGCGATCCGCGGGGAGGGCGGGCTCACACGACCGTGTG
>NZ_JBSGZO010000640.1:0-3951 GCF_053611045.1 Streptomyces sp. NPDC054841
CCATGGGCCCCGGACGGGTAATCGGACCACACAGGGCAATGACTGAATTGATCTCCCCACCAGCGCAGAGGCGTTCTAGGCTCTTCCGTACCGCCGAGTTGCGCAGTGCGGGGACGGGCACCGCACACGCACCGGGGAACGAGCGGTACTTGAGCGCCGCTCCCGGACGGGAGCGCCGCCGGGCAAGGAGGGCCGCATGACTGTACGGCGAGTAATGGGCATCGAGACGGAGTACGGGATCTCCGTCCCCGGCCACCCGAACGCCAATGCCATGCTCACCTCGTCCCAGATCGTCAACGCCTACGCGGCGGCGATGCACCGGGCGCGACGTGCCCGCTGGGACTTCGAGGAGGAGAATCCGCTGCGGGACGCCCGCGGCTTCGACCTCGCCCGCGAGGCCGCCGATTCCAGCCAGCTCACGGACGAGGACATCGGCCTGGCCAATGTGATCCTCACCAACGGCGCCCGGCTCTACGTCGACCACGCCCACCCCGAGTACAGCGCCCCCGAGGTCACCAACCCGCGCGACGCCGTGCTCTGGGACAAGGCCGGCGAGCGGATCATGGCGGAGGCGGCCGAGCGGGCCGCCCAGCTCCCCGGCGCCCAGCCCATCCACCTGTACAAGAACAACACCGACAACAAGGGCGCGTCCTACGGCACGCACGAGAACTACCTGATGAAGCGGGAGACGCCCTTCTCGGACATCGTGCGCCACCTCACGCCGTTCTTCGTGTCCCGGCAGGTCGTCACCGGCGCCGGCCGCGTCGGCATCGGCCAGGACGGCCACGAGCACGGCTTCCAGATCAGCCAGCGGGCCGACTATTTCGAGGTCGAGGTCGGTCTGGAAACCACGCTGAAGCGGCCCATCATCAACACCCGGGACGAGCCGCACGCGGACGCCGAGAAGTACCGGCGGCTCCATGTGATCATCGGCGACGCGAATCTGTCGGAGATCTCGACGTACCTCAAGCTCGGCACGACCGCGCTGGTGCTGTCCATGATCGAGGACGGCTTCATCAACGTGGACCTGGCGGTCGACCAGCCGGTGAGGACGCTGCACCAGGTCTCCCACGACCCGACCCTGCAGCGCCTGATCACACTGCGCAGCGGCCGGACACTCACCGCTGTCCAGTTGCAGATGGAGTACTTCGAGCTGGCCAGGAAGTACGTCGAGGAGCGCTTCGGCGTGGACGCGGACGACCAGACCAAGGACGTCCTGGTCCGCTGGGAGGACACCCTCAACCGGCTCGAGAACGATCCGATGAGCCTGTCCGGCGAGCTCGACTGGATCGCCAAACGCGAGATTCTCGAGGGCTACCGGCGGCGCGACAGCCTGGACTGGGACGCGGCCCGGCTGCACCTCGTCGACCTGCAGTACGCCGACGTGCGCCCCGAGAAGGGCCTGTACAACCGTCTGGTGGCCCGCGGCAAGATGAAGCGGCTGCTGGACGAGCCCGACGTGGAGCGGGCCGAGAGCAAGCCTCCTGAGGACACCAGGGCGTATTTCCGCGGCCGCTGCCTGGAGCAGTACGCGGACGACGTCGCCGCGGCCTCGTGGGACTCGGTCATCTTCGATCTGCCGGGCCGTGACTCTCTGCAACGAGTGCCCACGCTGGAACCGCTGCGTGGTACACGCAATCATGTCAAGGAGCTGCTGGACCGGTGCCGTACCGCGGAGGACCTGGTACGCGTGCTGTCCGGAGGCTGAAATGGCCCGCGTCCGGGAATCATGAAGGTGGCTGCCGGACGTTGAGGAAAGTGCGGGGCCGATGTCAGACCCTGCTTGTAGGGTCTGATCTTGAGTGAGCCGAACCAACGGGCAAACCGAGCGGGGTGAGGGATATGGCGACCAAGGACACCGGCGGTGGGCAGCAGCGGGCCACGCGTTCCACCGAGGAAGTCGAGGAGCAGGCGCAGGAAGCGCAGGCTTCCGAGGACCTCAAGGAGCGCCAGGAGAAGCTGTCGGACGACGTCGACTCCGTACTGGACGAGATCGACGACGTTCTCGAGGAGAACGCCGAGGACTTCGTACGGTCCTTCGTGCAAAAGGGCGGAGAGTAGCTCCCCCCTGACTTCGTCGGGGTACCCCGGTCGTCCGTCCCGGCCCGCCGGCCTCAGTCAGGCCGCACCGGGGCGGATGACCGGCGACGGCACGGGTAAGGTCCGTGCAACGCATGCAAGATCGGCCCGCGGCTCGTCAGCAGGTGGGCCGCCGCCAATCCGGAAGGAAACGCGTGGAAGCCAACCCTCGTAGCACCGGGCGTCTGCCGGCAGCCTTCCTGACGCCCGGCTCGTCGTCGTTCATGGACTTCCTGGGCGAGCACTCCCCGGAGCTGCTCCCGGGCAAGCGCGTCCTGCCACCGGTACAGGGCGCCATCGAAGCACCCCACGGCACGACGATCGTCGCCGCGTCCTTCCCCGGCGGCGTGGTGCTCGCCGGTGACCGTCGGGCGACCATGGGCAACATGATCGCCCAGCGCGACATCGAGAAGGTCTTCCCGGCCGACGAGTACTCGGCCGTGGGCATCGCCGGCACCGCGGGACTCGCGGTCGAGATGGTGAAGCTCTTCCAGCTGGAGCTGGAGCACTTCGAGAAGGTCGAGGGAGCCCAGCTCTCCCTGGAGGGCAAGGCGAACCGTCTCTCCACGATGATCCGGAGCAACCTCGGCATGGCCATGCAGGGCCTCGCCGTGGTCCCGCTCTTCGCCGGCTGGGACGTCGACCGCGAGAAGGGACGCATCTTCTCCTACGACGTCACGGGCGGCCGGTCCGAGGAGCACGGCTTCGCGGCCACCGGCTCCGGCTCGATCTTCGCCCGCGGGTCGATGAAGAAGCTGTACCACGACGACCTGACGGAGCAGCAGGCCATCACCCTCGTCATCCAGGCGCTGTACGACGCGGCCGACGACGACTCGGCGACGGGTGGCCCGGACGTGGCCCGCCGCATCTATCCGATCGTCACCGTCATCACCGACGAGGGCTTCCGGAAGCTGACCGAGGCCGAGTCCTCCGAGACCGCCCGCTCGGTCCTGGAGCGCAGGCTCGAACAGCCCGACGGCCCGCGCGCCGCGCTGCTCTGATGCGCCCCCAGCTCCCGCGGGGCGGTGCCCCCTCGCCACTGACAGAAAGGGACGGATAGCCGGTGTCGACGCCGTTCTATGTCTCACCCCAGCAGGCCATGGCCGACCGGGCGGAGTACGCCCGCAAGGGCATCGCCCGTGGCCGCAGCCTGGTTGTGCTGCAGTACGCCGACGGCATCGTCTTCGTCGGTGAGAACCCGTCCCGTGCGCTGCACAAGTTCAGCGAGATCTACGACCGGATCGGCTTCGCCGCGGCCGGCAAGTACAACGAGTACGAGAACCTCAGGATCGGCGGCGTCCGCTACGCCGATCTGCGCGGATACACCTACGACCGCGACGATGTGACGGCCCGTGGCCTCGCGAACGTCTACGCGCAGACGCTGGGCACGATCTTCTCCAGCGCCGGCGAGAAGCCGTACGAGGTGGAGCTGGTCGTCGCCGAGGTCGGTACCTCGCCCGAGGGGGACCAGATCTACCGGCTGCCGCACGACGGCTCGATCGTGGACGAGCACGGCTCGGTCGCGGTCGGCGGCAACGCGGAGCAGATCAGCACCTTCCTCGACCAGCGGCACCGCGACGGGATGTCGCTCGCCGAGGCGCTCAAGCTCGCGGTCCAGGCGCTGTCCCGCGACACCAACGGCAGCGAGCGGGAGATCCCCGCGGAGCGGCTGGAGGTCGCGATCCTGGACCGTACGCGCCCGCAGCAGCGCAAGTTCAAGCGCATCGTGGGACGGCAGCTGTCGCGTCTGCTGCAGGCGGACGACGCGGCGTCCGCGCCCACGGAGGCGCCGTCCGACACGGAGGAGACCGACACGGAGGAGTAGCCTCCGCAGCTCTCGCACACGCGCCCCGGCCGTTCAGGCGGCCGGGG
>NZ_JBSGZO010000641.1:0-3916 GCF_053611045.1 Streptomyces sp. NPDC054841
GCTTCGGATCCAAGGCGGAGGAAGGAGGCATGGCGGAGCCATGCCGACTGACGACAACGCAGGAGACGGAGTCGCATGACGCCGCGAGCCCAGCAAGATCCACCGGACAGACCCTAGGGCCTGTCGTTTGGATCAGGCTCTAGTCCTGCCGGACAGCGGGCTGAGCGGTCACTTTCTCGATCGCCGGCGGCTTCCAGCCGGTGCCGTCGAGGAGTCCGGGCAGGGCGCTGCCGGAGGTTCCGTAGAGGCGCCACATGAGACGGAAACCGTCGGCAGGCGCGGGAAGCCAGTTCTTCCGCTGCGCCTCGTCGGCCGGCTCGTTGCGCTGGACGTAGAGGTCTATGGAGCCGTCGCTGTTGCGGTGCAGGTCGGAGCGGTCGTTGAGCACGTACCTGTTGATCGGGTTCGGGACGAAGAAGCCGTTGCTGTCGTACATGGTCAGGGACCAGAAGGCCTCGACCGGTGGCATCTGTCCGGCCGGGATGTGCAACACGTAGCTGTTGGCACCCGACAGCGGCTGGGACTGCTTGTCGGTCTGCGTGAAGGGGTACACGGAGATGTGCGGCAACAACGCTCCGAGGCCGACCCAGTCGACGACGGCGCGCAGTTGGTAGTCGGTGCCGTAGGTGCCCGTGTTCAACACGAGGTACCCGTTGTGAGACGGTGCATTGGCGGCGGAGATCCGCTTCAGGGCATCGGCCAGGTGCGCCCGGCCCTGGGTGACCGCGTCACGCATGCCGCGCAGGGTGGCGGCACTGAGCCTGGGGCTGCGGGCGGGGTCCATACCCGGTCCGACACCGATCGCCTTGAGCTGCTTGAGCAGCGCCCGGTCCTGCGGCATCGGCTTGAAGGTCCGCATTTCCCTGCCGAGCGCGGTGTAGAACTTCAGCGGGTCATCGCCAGGCCGGGTGCCGGGAATCGTCGCGAAGTCCAGGGTGGTGTCCGGCGGACACGGCTTCGGTGGGGTGTACGTCCGGCCGTAGCGGGACAGCGGGGTGACTGTGTACCGCTTCTGGATCGCGTTGACGGCCGCGGTGTCGGATTCGCCGCGGATCAGCGTGCGGCCGATGATCCACACTCGCTTGTAGGGCGATTCGACGCGGCGTACCCCGGCGGGCAGGGTGCCGGTGTATCCGGGTGGTACGACGGCGAAGTCGCCTCCGCTTGTCAGACCGTGGGTCCCCGTGCCGGGGGGCCCGTCGAGCGAGGTGATGTTGTAGAAGTTCTCCGTCCACGGTGTCAGCATCGCCATGACGTAGAACCGGTCCTTGATCGCCGGCACATGGATCACCTGAGGCTCGCGGGACAGGTCGAGCCATGCGAGCGAGTACAGCGTGTCGGAGTTGGGTGCGACGACGGTCTGCTGACCCGGTTTGGGAATCGCCAGTTTCGGCAGGCTGTTGAACTGGTTGACCGGCCCGTTGCCGGAATCGTCGGAGACATTGACGCTCGTCGCGGTCTGGAACACGCGCTCGGTGTCCAGAAGCGGCAGGCCGTAGTCGTATGCCTTCTGCCCGAGCATGTAGCCGGTGCTGTAGTCGCCGCTCTCGTCCGTCTTTGATTCCGCGCTTGCGGCGGCCGGCACGAGCAGCACGCCCGCGACCACAGCTGCTGCGACCTGTGCGAGATACCTCAACTCCGGCTCCCCTTCCCGTTGTCGTGTGCGGGGTCTTGGCGGGCGAAGGTATGCGAGCGCAATGGGCCGTGTCTCGGCGTGGGGCGACAATCGGGCGGGGGTGGTTTGTCGTTGCGCGCCAAGGATCGCGGCCTCAGTCGCGCGGCGGCCGGCTCAGCGGCACCTCAGAAGGTGGCCTCGCTGTCGATGACGGGCAGGAGTGCAAGGGCGACGCGCAGGTTGAGGGTGTCCTCCTCGGTGCTGCGGCCGAGCAGCCGTTCGGCTTGGAGGACGCGATACCGGACGGTGTTTCCGTGGACACCCAGCCGTTGACCGGTTCGGGTCCGGCTCGCGTTCTCATCGAGATACGCGGTCAGGGTCTCCGCCAGGCGCCGCGTCACCTCATCGCGGTCGGCCAGCTTCCCCAGGACCCGATGGACGAACGTCGTCGCCAGGTCCATGTCGATGCTTGCCATGGCCGCGACGGTCACATCGGCGTACCAGGTGACGCGTTGTGCGCAGGCCCCGATCAGCGAGGCCACGCGGCGGGCGTGGACCGCCTCGTTGTAGGTCCGGCGGAACCCTGCCAGCCCTGAACCGGGCTCACCGATCGCCAGACGCACTCCGTCCGGTGCGCGGCCACCGGATCTCAGGCGTGGGGATCGCTCGGCGGAGAGACCGCTGGTACCGCTCACCCACATCACCGCGGCACGCAGGCCGGTCGGCTGGATGAGCGTGGCGTCGCCGCCGAGGCCGGCCGCGACCTTTGCCAGCGCCGGCTCCAGTACGTCCAGCGCGTCATCTCCTGCGGCGGTGTCCATCCACGCGATGACCGCCACATGACGGCGCTCGAGGCTGTATCGCAGCCGCCTTTCGGCGCGCCACGCATCCTTTTCCCGGCCGGCCATGATGTCGGCGATCACCTCGCTGCGCGCCGCGGACGTACTCCGCAACCACAACCGCTGCTCGGCCTCATAAAGCCGTTCGGCTTCGGCAACCGAGGCGTCGACGAACGTGAAGAGCCACGCGGACCCGAGCTCGACCGCCTTGAGCAGCTCGCGCTGACTGTGGGCATGCCGGGCGATCCGCGCCAGGAGCCACTCCCACACCACTTCGTGTCCCAGGCGGTAGAAGCGCGTCAACGACGCGAAGGCCACCTGCCGCTGGACCTCGGTGCGGGCGAAGGCGCGCGTGGCCGGGGGAAGCTCGACACGCTTGGGGTCCGCGCCGCGTTCCACCAGCTGGGCGAAGAGCCGGATGTTGGCCTCCGTGCTGCCGAGGTGCTCTCCCACGCTGTCCGCATCCTCGAACAGCTCGGGAAACTCGGCGCGGATCGTCTCCGCCACGTGTACGGCCAGCGCTGCGGCAGCCTCGCGCAGCTCAGCGGCTACCGGGCGCAGAACTTCGGACCAGGCCCGCTGTGCGGTCGGCTCCCGCGCGGGCGCCCACTCGACCTCCACGGGGCGAATGTAGCGGGCGACCGGACAGCCCGGCCAGAGGGGTGTCGGGGATGGCGGTGAGGGAGCGGTTTGTCGCCTCATGACAAGCGGCGGGGCGAATCTCGTCGTCAGGTGACGAGAGACGGCCGGACGGATCTTCGTACTGTGCGCCCCATGCCGAGACTCACCCCGAAGAACGGCGAGTGATTCATGCTCGGTGGCTGATTCGTTACCTACGGGAGGGAACGCGCCATGGCCAGGTTCGACATCACCAAGACCAATGCCGCCGTTGAGCGGCTGATCGAGACCACCGACAACCCTCGCCATCTCTACCTGCTGCACGCCTACAACCGGCACCGCTACCTGGAGATGGCGGGGCGCTGGGAAGAGATATTCGCGCCCGACATGACCGTCGAGCACCCCGTCTACCACTTCAATGTCTTCGGCATCAACACGACCCTCGACGGCGCCGACGCGGTGAAGAGCGTCTACAGCGAGTGGGCGCGGACCGGGCAGTCGATCTTCTATGCCGAGGACGAAAAGCTCGCCGTCGGCGACAACATCATCTGCTCCACCGCGGTGCTCTATCAGCAGACACCCGGCGCTGTTCTCGCCGCCGGCGGTGCACGTGTCGACCCCGCTGGGACGTATCTGGTCAAGAACGTCGAGCACATGATCTGGCCGTACGACGACGAAGGGCGGCTGGTCGGTGAGGACGTGTGGGAGATCGACGAGTCCAAGCGCGAGATCATCCTGCTGGATCCCTCCGAGGTGCTGACCTCCAGCCAGTCCGCCACGCTTCTGGCACCGCTGATCAAACCCCTCCCCGCCCGGCCGTTCTGATCCAGCGCAGCACGTCGTG
>NZ_JBSGZO010000642.1:0-3891 GCF_053611045.1 Streptomyces sp. NPDC054841
GGCACCGGCTTCGTCAACTACACCAACGTCGCCGGGTCCTACGTCGAGTGGACGGTCGACGCCGCACAGGCGGGCAGCGCCGCACTGACCCTGCGGTACGCCAACGGCACCACGGCCAACCGCGCCATGGACATCACCGTCAACGGCGCGGTCGTCGCCCACGACAAGGCCTTCGGCGGCACCGGTGCCTGGACCTCCTGGTCCACCACGAGCGTGACCGCCCGGCTCAAGGCCGGCGCCAACACGATCAGGGCCACCGCCACCACCGCGGGCGGCGGCCCCAACGTGGACCACCTCGCCGTGGACACCGCACCCGCCCCCGGCGGCAGGACACCCGTCGAGATCAACGGACAGCTCAAGGTCTGCGGAACCAAGCTCTGCAACCAGTACGGCAAGCCCGTCCAGCTGCGCGGCATGTCCACCCACGGCCTGCAGTGGTACAGCCAGTGCGTCACCTCGGGCTCGCTGAACGCCCTGGCCACCGACTGGAACGCGGACGTGCTGCGCATCTCCATGTACATCCAGGAGGGCGGCTACGAGACCGACCCGCGCAAGTTCACGGACCTGGTCCATTCGATCATCGAGCAGGCCACCGCGCGCGGCATGTACGCGATCGTCGACTGGCACATGCTCGACCCCGGCGACCCGCACCACAACCTGAGCCGCGCCAAGACGTTCTTCACCGAGATCGCCCAGCGCCACGGCAACAAGAACAACCTGCTGTACGAGATCGCCAATGAGCCCAGCGAGGTCAGCTGGTCGCGGATCAAGAGCTACGCCGAACAGCTCATCCCGGTCATCCGCGGGCAGGACCCCGACACCCCCGTCCTGGTCGGCACCCGCGCATGGTCCTCGCTCGGCGTCTCCGACGGCGCCGACGAGACCGAGGTCGTCAACAACCCCGTGAACGCCTCCAACATCATGTACACCTTCCACTTCTACGCCTACTCGCACCGGGACGAGTACCTGAACACCCTCTCCCGCGCCGCCGACAAGCTGCCGATGTTCGTCACCGAGTTCGGCACCCAGAACTACGCAGGTGAGGGCAGCAACGACTTCACGATGTCCCAGCGCTACATCGATCTGATGGCGAACAAGAAGATCAGCTGGGTCAACTGGAACTACTCCGACGACAACCGCACCGGCGCCGTCTTCAAGGGCGGCACCTGCGACAGCAACGGCCCCTGGACCGGAACCGGGCCGCTGAAGCCCGCCGGAGTCTGGGTCCGCGACCGCATCAGAACCGCGGACGACTTCCCGACCGGCTGATCCGCCTCGGTGCGACCCCCGCCCGTCCATGTGATGCACTGGGCGGGCGGGGGCGTACGAGCACAGGACTCAGGGCAGGAGCAGCGTTGACCAGCTACCGGCAGCCGGGCCTCGTCCTCACGGACCGCCACTTCACCGTCCCCCTCGACCACGCCGACCCGTCGGGGGAGCAGCTCGGGCTGTACGGCCGCGAGGTCGTGTCGAGCGCCCGGGCCGGGGCCGACCTGCCCTGGCTGGTGTACCTGGAGGGCGGGCCCGGTTTCGGAGCGCGGCGTTTTCCCGGCAAGCAGGCCTGGCTGGGACGCGCGGTGCAGGAGTTCCGGGTCCTGCTGCTCGACCAGCGCGGCACCGGGCTCTCCACCCCCGCCAACCGGCAGACCCTGCCCCTGCGCGGCGGGCCCGAGGAGCAGGCCCGCTACCTCATGCACTTCCGCGCCGACAGCATCGTCCTCGACTGTGAAGCGGTGCGGCGGCAGCTGACCGGCGGAGCGCGCTGGACCGTGCTGGGCCAGAGCTTCGGCGGATTCTGCGCCACCCACTACCTCTCGACCGCGCCGGAAGGGCTGCGGACCGTCCTGATCACCGGCGGGCTGCCCTCGCTCGACGCCTGCGCCCAGGAGGTGTACCGGGCCGCGTACCCCCGTATCCAGCGGAAGAACGAGGCCCACTACGCCCGCTACCCGCAGGATGCCGAACGCGCCAGGCACATCGCCGAACACCTCGCCGAGCACCGGACCGTGCTCCCCGGCGGATATGTGCTCACACCCGAGGCGTTCCAGTCGCTGGGGATCCAGCTGGGCACCGGCGACGGCAGCCACCAGCTGCACTATCTGCTGGAGAACGCGTTCGTCCGCACGGCGGCCGGGGGCGAACTCTCCGACACCTTCCAGGAAGGCGTCCTCGCAGCGCTGTCCTACGCCCGGCATCCTCTGTACGCCGTACTGCACGAGGCGATCTACGCCCAGGGCAAGGCGCCCACGTCCTGGGCGGCCGAGCGGGTGCGCGCCGAGTTCCCGCAGTTCGACCCGGCGAAGACACTGGCGGGGGACAGGCCGCTGCTGTTCACGGGAGAGTCCGTGCATCCATGGCACTTCGAGACCGACCCCGCCCTGCGGCCCCTGCGCGAGGCCGCCGAGATCCTCGCCGCCCGCACCGACTGGCCGCCGCTCTACGACGTGGAACGCCTCGCGGCCAATGACGTCCCGGTCGCCGCCGCCGTCTACCACGACGACATGTACGTCGACACCGGGCACTCCCTCGCGACGGCACGCACCATCCGCGGACTGCGCACCTGGGTCACCGACGAGTACGAGCACGACGGCGTCCGCGCCTCCGGGCCCCGCGTCCTGGACCGACTGCTGGCCCTGGTCCGCGACGAGGTGTAAGGACAAAGGGCAGGAGAGCCGCCGGACCCGCGGATACGCTGCCCGTATGACCGAACCTCAGCTCGAAGCGATGCCCGACGACTGGGAGCGCGCGCTTGCCGTCGTCGCCCACCCCGACGATCTCGAGTACGGCTGCGCCGCGGCCATCGCCGGATGGACGGACAGCGGCAAGGACGTCGCCTACCTGCTCGCCAGTCGTGGCGAGGCCGGTATCGACAGCATCGAACCGGCCGTCTGCGCACCGCTGCGCGAACGGGAGCAGCGGGCGAGCGCGGCCGTCGTCGGGGTGTCCACCGTGGAGTTCCTCGACCACCGGGACGGCGTGATCGAGTACGGCACCGGGCTGCGCAGGGACATCGCCGCCGCGATCCGGCGGCACCGCCCCGAGCTGGTCATCACGCTCAATCACCGGGACACCTGGGGCTCCGCAGTCGGCGGCGCGTGGAACACACCGGACCACCGAGCCGTCGGCCGTGCCACCCTGGACGCGGTCGCCGACGCGGGCAACCGGTGGATCTTTCCCGAACTCCGCACCGAGCAGGGCCTCGAGCCGTGGGACGGGGTGCGCTGGGTGGCGATCGCGGGCTCCGCGACGCCCACGCACGCGGTGGACGCGACCCCGGGACTCGAGCGTTCCGTCCACTCCCTGCTGGAGCATCGCACCTACATCGAGGCGCTCACCGACAAACAACCCGAGGACTACTGCCGGGACTTCCTCTACGGCAACGCACGGGCGGCGGCCCCGCGTTTCGGCGGGCGGCCCGCCGTGACCTTCGAGCTCTTCAGCTTCGAGCAGTTCTGACGTAACGTCAGGGACATGGGCGGGGGCCGGCGATGATCGACACACTGGACCGTGAGATCGCCGAGGGCGAGGAGCGGATACGGCTCGACGTCCAGGACGACGGCATCGGCGTCCTCACCCTCTGCCGGCCGGATACGCTCAACGGGTGGAGCTGGGAGTCCAGCCGCCAGCTCGGTCTGATGGCCGACCGGATCCGCTTCGACGAGCGCGTCAGGGCCGTCCTGCTGCGCGCCGAGGGTCGTGCCTTCTGTGCGGGGATCGACGTCACCGCGCCGGGCGGCGCCATCACCGGCCGCTCGGCCGCGGAGCGCACCCAGAACTACTACGAGGGCATCCGCTGGGTCCACGAACGCTTCGCCGCCTTCGCCCGGCTGCCCCAGCCGGTGGTCGCCGCCGTCCACGGCTACTGCCTCGGATTCGGCTTCGAGCTGGCAC
>NZ_JBSGZO010000643.1:0-3887 GCF_053611045.1 Streptomyces sp. NPDC054841
GGCCCCGGCCACACCGGCAGCGGCAACCGAGGCCGCGGGCACCCCCGGTATCCGGTTCGTCGACATCCACGGCGACGGCGGCACCGTACTCAAGGCCAATGTCGTCACCCCGGCGGGCGCCGGCGGTTCGCGCACGTACCCCGTGATCGTGCTGCCCACCAGCTGGGCCACACCGCAGGTCGAGTACCTCGCGCAAGCGAAGAGGCTCGCCGACTCGGGCTATGTGGTGGTCAGTTACAACGTGCGCGGCTTCTGGCAGTCCGGTGGAGAGATCGAGGTGGCGGGGCCGCCGGACATCGCCGACGCATCGAAGGTCATCGACTGGACGCTCGCGAACACCCCTGCCGACCCGTCCAAGGTCGGCATGGCCGGTATGTCGTACGCCGCCGGGATCAGTCTGCTCACCGCCGCGCACGACAAGCGGGTCAAGGCGGTCGCGGCACTCAGCGGCTGGGCCGACCTCACCGACTCCATCTACAGCGGCCGCACCCAGCACCTCCAGGCCACCGCACTGCTCGTCGGCGCGGGACATCTCACCGGCCGCCCCAGTGCGGAACTCCAGCAGTTCACCAAGGACTTCCTCGGCTCGAACCTGGCCAAGGAGGACGAGATGATCGCCTGGGGGAAGAAGCGCTCCCCCGCCACCTACGTCGACCGGATCAACCGGAACGGCGCTGCCGTGATGCTCGGCAACGCCTGGGGCGACACCATCTTCCCGCCCAATCAGTACGCCGAGTTCTACGAGCGGCTCACCGTTCCCAAGCGGCTCGAGTTCCGCCCCGGCGACCATGCGACCGCCGAGGGCACGGGTCTGCTCGGACTGCCCAACGACACCTGGACCAGCACCCACCGCTGGTTCGACCACTACCTCAAGGGCGTCGACAACGGCGTGGACCGCGAGCAGCCAGTCCGGATCAAGTCCCGCTCGGCCGGGGGCTACGAGACCTATCCGGACTGGAAGTCGGTGGGCACGGACGCCCGGAAGATCGCGCTGGGCGGTACCAAGAAGATCCACGCGAACATCGACTCGGGCGCCAACGGCGGCATCGTGCTGCTGTCCAGCGCCCTGGACCAGTTCCTGAAGCTGCCCCCGATGGCCTCGATCCCGCTGCTGCCGCGGTCGTTCGCCGCCGTCTGGCAGTCCGAGCGCGGCACGTCGGCGCAGCGGATCAGGGGGACGGCGAAGCTTCACACCACGGTCACCAGCACCAAGGAGAGCGGCACCCTCGTCGCGTACCTCTACGACGTGGGGCCGCTCGGCCTCGGCAAGCTGGTCAGCAATGCGCCGTACACCTTCCGCGGCCGGACCCCGGGCGAGCCGTTCGCCGTGGACCTGGAGCTGTTCTCCACCGCCTACGACGTGCCGGCCGGCCACCGGCTCGCCCTGGTCGTCGACACCGTCGACCCGCTCTACATCGAGCACAACCCGTCCGGCGCACAGCTGACCTTCTCCTCGCCCACGGCCGACCCCTCGTACGTGTCGGTCCCACTGAGCGAGTAGTGATCTCCGGCCGCCGCCGGGCCGGGCACGGCTCTACGAGCTGCTGCCCGGCCCCGGAGGACGTGCATCCCCCACGTAGTACTTGTCGGCGTACTTGTCGGCGTCACTCAGCTCGATCAACAGATCGACGGCCATACGCTGCCCTGCCCCATTCTCAGCGGTGTCGCGGTCAGCGCAAACTATCCAGCCCGGCAAGGGGCTTCACGCCTGACACGCATAAATAGGGCATAAGCCGTATTTACCATCCGAACGAGACGGCGGGACATCAGGCCTCGGCCGCCTCCGCATACACCTGCGACAGCTCGGGCGAGCCATGCATCGCCCAGTCCAGCCCCGCCTCCACCACATTGATCTCGCGCCCCGAGGCGAGGCGGACCACAGGATGACCGCCCGGCCAGACATGCCAGCCGGCACCCCGCACGGTCCGGACGATCACCGTGCCGAGATAGAGGCCCGCGTCGTTGCCCAGCCAGGGCAGCTCCTCCGGATCATCCCGCCAGCGCGGCGGCAACTGGTCCAGAGCCTCCAACGAGGCCGGAGTGTCGTCCAGTTCAAGCCCCTGCTGCTCCACCCGGACCCGCAGCAGCTCACACTCGGAGAGCAGCTCGGCCACACCCTCCGGATCGCCTCCGACGGCGGAGGCGAGCGTCTGCCCCCGCTCACCCCCATGCCGTTTGCGCCAGTTGTCCAAGAAAGGGATGTTCATACCGATCAGCCTCGCATTCCCATGGACGGACGCACCACTGGGCGCGCGGGAGGTGCCCGGAAGCCGGCGCCTCGGGGCCGGCGACTCAGAGATCGAGATCGACCACGACCGGGGCGTGGTCCGAGGCGCCCTTGCCCTTGCGCTCCTCGCGGTCGACGTAGCTGTCCTTGACTGCCTGCGTGAACGGCTCGTTGCCGTACACCAGGTCGATGCGCATCCCCCGGTTCTTGGGGAAGCACAGCTGGCGGTAGTCCCAGTACGTGAACGGGTGGTCGTACTTGAGCGGGCGGGGCACCACGTCGGCGAGCCCGGCCTCGCGCAGGTGCTCCAGTGCGGTCCGCTCGGGTGCGGTCACATGGGTCATACCCTCGAAGAAGGACGGATCCCACACATCGGCGTCGGTCGGCGCGATGTTGTAGTCACCGAGCACGGCGAACGGCCGGTCACCGGCGGCGTCCTCGGCGACGGCCCCCTTCAGCGCCTCCAGCCAGGCCAGCTTGTACGCATAGTGCTCGTGGGCGACCTCCCGCCCGTTCGGCACATACACCGACCAGACGCGGACCGGGCCACAGGTCGCGCTCAGTGCGCGCGGCTCCTGCGCGCCGCCGTACTCGGGGCCGCCGGGCAGACCCTTGACGACGTCCTCGAGGCCCACCCGGGAGACCACCGCCACGCCGTTCCACCTGCCGTCGGCGTTGACCGCGGACTCGTAGCCCAGCTCCTTCAGGGCGTCGGAGGGAAACTGCTCCGCGGTGCACTTGGTCTCCTGGATGCACAGCACGTCGGTGCCGCTGCTCTCCAGCCAGGCGAGCAGCCGCGGCAGCCGGGCGGTGATCGAATTGACGTTGAACGTGGCGATGCGCATGCCGCAAGCGTAACCGCGGGGTGTGACAGTCAGCGGCGCGTCACAGGTCCACGGATCCCCCGGAGGAGAGCCTGCTGTGCTCGGCGCCGCCCAGGTTGCCGATGTGCGTGTCGTAGAGCGGACGCGCGAGCTCGGTCAGCAGCGCGTCGTGGATGTCGATCGCGCGCTGCGGCTCGACCGCGCGTACGTAGTCGATGACCTCGGACACCTTGCTCCAGGGCGCCATCACGGGGAGCATCAGCGTCTCCACCTTCTGGTCGGGGACGGTCAGCGCGTCACCGGGATGGAACACCGAACCGTCCACGAGGAAGCCGACATTGGTGATGCGCGGCAGGTCCGGGTGGATCACGGCGTGCAGCTCGCCGTGGACCTGGACGTCGAAACCGGCGGCGGTGAAGGTGTCGCCGTTCCCCACGGTGTGCACCCGGCCGGGAAAGGCGGCCGACAGCTGATCGGCGACACTGCGCAGCGTCCAGATCTCGGCGGCCGGATTCGCGTCCAGGGCGACGCGCAGCCGCTCCTCGCTGAAGTGGTCGGGGTGCTCGTGCGTGACGAGCACGGCGTCGGCGCCGGCCGCCGCGTCCGCCTCGCTGAAGACGCCGGGGTCGATGACGAGCGTCCGCCCGTCCTTTTCGAGCCGGATGCAGGCGTGCGACTTCTTTGTGAGCTTCACCGGGGTGGTCTCCTTCTCGTGTGCCGGTCCCGAGCCGATCTTGCCCCACCCCGCCCGTTCCCGTAACTGGGGCTAGCCCCAGACCCCGCGCCTCAATCTCCCCCTACGCCCTGCGGGCGTGGGGGACCCCCAAGCGGGGCGC
>NZ_JBSGZO010000644.1:0-3882 GCF_053611045.1 Streptomyces sp. NPDC054841
CCTCAATCTCCCCCTACGCCCTGCAGGCGTGGGGGGACCCCCAGCAAGGCTGGATTTTCCAGCCCGTCCGGCGATTGAGGACACGCCCGAAGGGCGTACGGGGGTCTGGGGCGGAGCCCCCCACGCGGCGGAGCCGCACATCGACACAGCGGGAAGGGGCGGGGAGGGGAGAGAGTCACGCCCGGCGAAAACTCAGCGTCTCCCCCAGCGCCCCCGCGCGCCACAGGTCCTGGCAGGCCTCCGCCATCCGGTCGAGTCCGTCGACCACCTGGCCCCACACGATGCCGGGCACCCACCCCGTGTCGCCGTTCAGCAGCAGGTTGTTGCGCTCGTAGAAGAGCGCGAGATCCACCGTCACCGGCCGGGAGACGTCGCGGTCGTAGCCGTACGCCGCCGTCCCCAGTTCCGTACCGCTGAAGGTGAAGTAGCAGAGGTCGCCCGGGATGGGGGTCACCGTCGGGTTCTCCAGCGGTGGCTCCCGGTCGGCGAACGCCGGGAAGAGGGCGTAGATCTCGTTGCGCGCGTACTTCGCGTGGTACACGTCGCCGCCGAGCGGCAGCGCGTCCCACACCGTCGCGCAGGTCACGGGCGCCCGGTCGTCGAGGAGTCGCGCGGTGCAGTGGACTCCGCGCTTTGCGAGCGAAACGTCGATGAAGCGATCGGCCATTGGTTACGCATACCCCGACTGGAGCCGGGTAGCCGCGCGCCCATGGCTCCACACACGGCTCCACACACCAGACATGCGATACGGCGGCGCACCCTGCTGCTCGGTACGGGAGGAGCGCTCGCCGCTGCGGGCTGCGCGCGGGTTCCTTCCGGCGATGCGCTCGCCCGGCTGAGATCCCAGGGCACGGTGCGGCTCGGCATCGCGGGCGAGGTGCCGTACGGCTACATCGACGACCAGGGCGAGTTCACGGGCGAGGCCCCCGAACTCGCCAAGGCCGTTTTCCAACGGCTCGGCGTCGGCAATGTCCAGCCGGTCGCCACCGATTTCGCGTCCCTCATCCCCGGCTTGAACTCGCAGCAGTTCGATGTCGTTTCGGCCGGAATGTACATCAATAAGGAGCGCTGCGCGCAGGTCCTCTTCTCGGATCCCGAATACCAGATGCTGGACTCGTTCATCGTGCGCAAAGGCAATCCGAAGAATCTGCGCAATTACGAGGACGTCGTACGGACCAAGGCGAAGTTCGCAACCGGAACCGGTTATGCGGAGATCGACTACGCGGTCGCGGCCGGCTATCCGGAGAAGGACATCGTCATCCTGCAGGACCAGGTGGCCGGACTGAACGCCGTCGAGTCCGGGCGCGTCGACGTCTTCGCGGGAACCGCGCTCACCACCCGCGAGGTGGTGCGCAAGAGCGCCAGGGCCGAGTCGACCGAGCCGTTCGCGGCGGTCGTGGACGGCAAGAAGAAGATCGACGGCGGCGGCTTCGCCTTCCGCCCGACCGACACGGGGCTGCGGGACGCCTTCAACGCCGAGATCCACAAGATGAAGAAGAGCGGTGAACTCTTCCGCATCCTGCGCCGGTTCGGGTTCACCGAGAGCGAGATGACGGAGCTCACGGCGAAGGAGCTGTGCCGATGACCGCCGGACTCTGGCAGAACTGGGTGCTCCCGGGGATCTGGATCACGGTCCAGCTCACCCTGTACAGCGCCGCGTTGGCCGCCCTCGTCGCGTTCGGTGTGGGCATGGCCAGAACTCATCGCTCGCGCTTCGTCCGCTTCCTCGCGGGGTTCTACACCGAGGTGTTCCGCGGGACGTCGGCGCTGGTGCTGATGTTCTGGCTGTTCTTCGTGCTGCCGCCGCTGCTGGGCTGGCAGTTGGTGCCGATGTGGGCCGCGGTACTCGCCCTCGGTCTGTCGTACGGGGCCTACGGCGCCGAGATCGTGCGCGGCGCGCTGAACGCGGTGGCGCCGGCCCAGCGCGAGGCGGGGGTCGCGCTCAGCTTCACGCCCTGGCAGCGGATGCGGCTGATCCTGCTGCCGCAGGCCGTGCCCGAGATGATCCCGTCCTTCTGCAATCTGCTGGTGGAGCTGCTCAAGGGCACCGCTCTGGTGTCGCTGCTGGGTGTCGGCGATGTGTCGTTCGCGGCGTACCTGGTCCGGCTGGCGACCCAGGAGAGCGCGCAGATCTACACGGTGACGCTGGTGATCTACTTCGTGCTCGCGTTCCTGATCACCCGCTCCATGAAGGCGCTGGAGCGCCGCACCAAGGCGAACGTGGGACTGCAACTCCCGGGGAACACCCCACGGCCCCCCGGCCTTTGGGGCAGGCGGCCCCGCGTCCCCGCCCAGCGCAGCCGGCGGGCCGGCGCCACCGGCGGACTCGTGGAAGGTGATCTCCGATGACCTGGGACTGGTCCGCCGTCGCGGACTTCATGCCGCGCTTCTGGGAAGGCGTGCTCGTCACGCTGCAGATCCTGGTGCTGGGCTCGCTGCTGTCCTTCACGCTCGGCCTGGCCTGGGCGCTCGCGCTGCGCTCCGCCACGCGCTTCGTACGCTGGCCGGTCGGGCTGATCACCGAGTTCATCCGCAACACCCCGCTGCTGGTGCAGCTGTTCTTCCTGTTCTTCGTGCTGCCGGAGTGGGGTGTGCAGTTCTCCGCGCTCACCACCGGCACGCTCGCGATCGGGCTGCACTACTCGACCTACACCGCACAGGTCTACCGGGCCGGCATCGACGCCGTACCCGCCGGGCAGTGGGAGGCCGCGACGGCGCTGAGCCTGCCCGCCCACCGGACCTGGCTCGCGGTGATCCTCCCCCAGGCGGTGCGCCGGATCGCTCCCGCGCTGGGCAACTACGTCATCGCGATGCTCAAGGACACACCGCTGCTCGCCGGGATCGGCGTGCTGGAGATGCTCCAGCAGTCCCGCCTGGAGAGCGCCGCGACCTTCCAGTACACGGAGCCGCTGACGGTCGTCGGCATCGCCTTCATCCTCATCGCCTACCCGGCTTCTCTGCTCGTACGAACCCTGGAGCGCCGTCTTGCCCGCTGACACGCAGAACGAAGAGCTGATCCGCTTCACGAACGTCACCAAGCGCTTCGGGGACAACACCGTCCTCGACAACCTCTGCTTCTCGGTCCGGCCGGGCAGGCACGTCACGCTGATCGGGCCGTCCGGCTCCGGCAAGACGACGATCCTGCGGCTGCTGATGACGCTGGAGCGGCCCGACGAGGGCACGATCGACGTCAACGGCGGCCGGCTGTACCCGGCCGACGAGAAGCAGCGGCGCGAGGTTCGCAAGAAGATCGGCATGGTCTTCCAGCAGTTCAACCTCTTCCCCAACATGAGCGTGCTGCGGAACGTCACCGAGGCGCCGGTGCGGGTGCTGGGGCTGTCCAAGGACGAGGCGGAGGAGCGCGCCCGCGAGCTCCTGGACCTGGTCGGGCTCGGCGACCGCTGCGGCGCGCGGCCGACCCAGCTGTCCGGCGGTCAGCAGCAGCGGGTGGCGATCGCCCGGGCTCTGGCGATGCGGCCGCAGGTGCTGCTGTTGGACGAGGTGACGTCCGCGCTCGACCCGGAGCTGGTGGCCGGGGTGCTGGATGTGCTCAGGGACATCGCCCGCACCACCGAGATCACGATGCTCTGTGTGACCCACGAGATGAACTTCGCCAGGGACATCTCGGATGAGGTGTTGATGTTCGACGCGGGGAAGGTCATCGAATCCGGATCACCGGAAAAAATCTTCTCCGCTCCGGAGCACGAGCGTACCCGCGAGTTTCTCAGCGCGGTGCTCTGACCTCTCGCTCCATGCACAAAGTGTGACTCTGGCATATGCCAACGTCGTGCGCCCCAGGATATGGCACTGGGGGGCCCGCCAAAACACGCCCCCAACCCCCCCCAGTGTTGGTGGTGTGCGCGAACGAGGTTAGGAAACGAG
>NZ_JBSGZO010000645.1:0-3881 GCF_053611045.1 Streptomyces sp. NPDC054841
GGTTACGGCCTTCCGTACGTCGCAGGGCGTTGCGTCAGTGGCGCGGACGGCCGAACCAGACGGAGGCGTCCGACTTGGCGCAGAAGACGATGATCAGGATGCCGAGGACCAGGCTGATGAGGGCGAGGAAGTTGCCTGTCACCAGGCTGAAGAGGCTGAACGCCGCGACGATCGAGGCGTAGACGATTGCCGAGACGCGAATGCCGCTACCGCCGGTGGCGAACTTGGCGCCGGTCAGGATGGCCCACAGCGCGAATCCGAGGGCGATGAGCGCGAAGAACACCATGACGCCCATGCCGACGCCGGTGGCCGCGTCCGCGTCCGACTCGGACAGCTCGGCCGCACCCCTGATCTGGTCCATGATCCACGCGCCGAACGCGACGACCAAGACCGCCATGAGCGCCTGGCAGGCGCCCAGGATGAAGAGCATCACACGCGCGCCCTTCACCCCACCCGGCATCTCCACCGGGACGCCCGGGTAGCCGCCGTACGGCTGCTGGACGGGCGGGGCCTGCGGATAGCCGTATCCGGGCTGCGGCTGCTGCGGGCCCTGCGGGTAGCCGTAGCCCGGCTGGCCCTGCTGACCGTAGCCAGGCTGGCCCTGCTGCTGGCCGTAGGGGTTGTTCGGGTCGCCGAAGCTCATGGCGGAATTCCTCCGTGGGATTTGCGGGGACGACGCGGTCCTGACAGGAGGAAAGTTCACAAGAACAAGCGGTTTGCCCCCCGACATTGCCCGCGGCACTGCGCGGCTCATCGTGGTATTAAGGTCGAGTTTTTGTCCAGTCGGTATCCGAATGTGTTGTGCAAGTGCAACCTCGTGCACCGCTCGGCGGACCGGTGACGGAGCCGTGTGGACAGGCTGCCGGACGGGTGACGATGGCTCGAATTGGAACAGGAGAGGGGTCATCCGCGAGGATGGGGGCATGACCGCCCAGATTCTCGATGGCAAGGCCACCGCAGCCGCGATCAAGTCCGATCTGACCGCCCGCGTGGCGGCCCTCAAGGCCAGGGGCATCACGCCCGGCCTCGGGACCCTGCTGGTCGGCGACGACGTCGGCAGCCAGAAGTACGTCGCGGGCAAGCACCGCGACTGCGCGCAGGTGGGGATCGCCTCCATCCAGCGCGAACTGCCCGACACCGCCACGCAGGACGAGATCGAGGCGGTCGTACGCGAACTCAACGCGAACCCCGACTGCACGGGCTACATCGTGCAGTTGCCGCTGCCGAAGGGCATCGACGAGAACCGGGTGCTGGAGCTGATCGACCCGGCGAAGGACGCGGACGGGCTGCACCCGATGAACCTCGGCCGTCTCGTCCTGAACGAGCCGGCCCCGCTGCCGTGCACGCCGTACGGCGTGATCCGGCTGCTGCGTCAGTACGGCGTCGAGCTGAACGGCGCGCACGTCGTCGTCGTCGGCCGCGGCACCACCATCGGCCGCTCGCTGCCGCTGCTGCTGACCCGCCGCTCCGAGAACTCGACGGTCACGCAGTGTCACACCGGTACGCGCGACCTCTCCGCGCATCTGCGCCAGGCCGACATCATCGTCGCCGCGGCGGGCTCCGCCCACCTGGTGCGGCCGGAGGACGTGAAGCCGGGCGCGGCCGTCCTCGACGTCGGCGTCAGCCGCGACGGCAACGGGAAGATCGTCGGTGATGTCCATCCCGACGTCGCGAAGGTCGCCGGCTGGCTCTCCCCGAACCCGGGCGGTGTCGGCCCGATGACCCGGGCCCAGCTTCTGGTCAATGTCGTCGAGGCGGCCGAGCTCGCGGCCGCGGACTGACCGGCCATGACCACCCCGGACAACAACGAGACCGGCCCCGGTGCCGCCGACCGGGCGGCACCCGACGCTCCGGTGAACGGCACCGGGCCCGGGCCCGGGTCGGCGAAGACACCGCCGAAGGGGTCGGCGAAGGAGTCGGTGAAGAGGCCTGCGAAGGGGCTGGCGAAGGGGCCTGCGGACGGGCAGCCGTCCGCAGAGGCGGACGGTCGCGGACGCGCCTCGACCCCGTCGCCGGACAGCAGCGCCTCCGGTGCGACCGGCACGGGAGCCAACGGGCAGGCCGCCTCCGAGCGTGCGGCGGCCAACGGCCATGCCGGCGGTTCTGAGGGTGCGGCGGCCAACGGCCACGCCGTCTCCGAGCGTGCAGGGAGCAAGTCGCGGCGGCCGCCGGCCGTCACGCGGGACACCGCGCGGCCCGAGGGCGGCGGGCGGGCCGCGCCCGGGGACGCGCCCGCGCCCGCGCGGCAGTGGCCGCTGCTGACCGTGCTCGGGATGACGGCGCTCGGGCTGCTGATCGTCGGCACGGATCCGTTCGACCAGGCCTTCCGGGTCGGCACGATTCTCGTCGGCGTCGCCCTGCTCACCGGCGCGGCGCTGCGCCGCGCACTGCCCTCCGTGGGCATGCTTGCGGTGCGCTCACGCTTCACCGACATGGTCACGTACGGCCTGCTCGGCACCGTGATCGTGCTGCTCGCCCTGATGGTCCAGCCGCGTCCCTGGCTGGAGATCCCGTTCCTGGAGGACGCGGTCCATCACTTCACCGTGCGTTAGGCGGCGCGTACGCGGAGAGCCGAGAGGCCAACCAGCACGAAGCCCGAGAGGGACGGTCCAGCTCATGGCCAAGATCAAGGTAGCCAACCCCGTCGTCGAGCTCGACGGCGACGAGATGACCCGCATCATCTGGCAGTTCATCAAGGACAAGTTGATCCTGCCGTACCTCGATGTCGAGCTGAAGTACTTCGATCTGGGCATCGAGCACCGCGACGCCACGAACGACCAGGTGACGGTCGACGCCGCCAACGCCATCAAGGAGTACGGCGTCGGTGTGAAATGCGCCACGATCACCCCCGACGAGGCGCGGGTCGAGGAGTTCAACCTCAAGGCGATGTACCGCTCGCCCAACGGCACCATCCGCAACATCCTCGGCGGCGTGATCTTCCGCGAGCCGATCATCATGGACAACGTGCCGCGGCTGGTCCCGGGCTGGACGAAGCCGATCGTCGTCGGCCGTCACGCCTTCGGCGACCAGTACCGTGCCACCGACCTGAAGGTCCCGGGCGAGGGCACCCTCACCATGACCTTCACCCCGAAGGACGGCTCCGACCCGGTCGAGCTGGAGGTGTACGAGTTCCCGGGTGCCGGTGTAGCGCTGTCGATGTACAACCTGGACGCGTCGATCCGCGACTTCGCGCGCGCCTCGTTCCGCTACGGCCTGGCCCGCGGCTTCCCCGTCTACATGTCCACGAAGAACACGATCCTCAAGAAGTACGACGGCCGCTTCAAGGACATCTTCCAGGAGATCTTCGACAACGAGTTCAAGACCGAGTTCGAGGAGAAGGGACTCACCTACGAGCATCGGCTCATCGACGACATGGTGGCCTCGGCCCTGAAGTGGGAGGGCGGCTACGTATGGGCCTGCAAGAACTACGACGGTGACGTCCAGTCGGACATCGTCGCGCAGGGCTTCGGCTCGCTCGGCCTGATGACCTCGGTGCTCATGTCCCCCGACGGCAGGACCGTCGAGGCCGAGGCCGCGCACGGCACGGTCACCCGCCATTACCGCCAGCACCAGCAGGGCAGGGCGACCTCGACCAATCCGATCGCCTCGATCTTCGCCTGGACCCGTGGTCTCGCCCACCGCGGCAAGCTGGACGGCACGCCCGAGGTCGCCGGATTCGCGCAGGCCCTGGAGGAGGTCTGCGTCGAGACCGTCGAAAGCGGCCAGATGACGAAGGACCTGGCGCTGCTGATCTCCAAGGACACCCCGTGGATGACGACGGAGCAGTTCCTGGAGGCGCTGGACTCCAACCTGCAGAAGAAGATGGCCATGGCCGCCGCCTGAGCCTTCGCTTCGCTGATCCGCGCTGATCCGCGCTGATC
>NZ_JBSGZO010000646.1:0-3879 GCF_053611045.1 Streptomyces sp. NPDC054841
GGAGACCACCACGGTGTGGGACACCCCAGGGGTGTTGTCCACGAAGTTGGTGATCAACCAGTTCAGATTCTGCGCCGCCTGGCTCATCGGGCTCACACTAACGCTCCTGGTTGTAGGTACTGCCCGGGCCGAAGCCCGATCCGTTCGTGTCCGCTCCCGCGCTGCGTCCCTTCTGGACACCGCGTCGCAGGTTGCTCAACCTGCCACGCACGTCTTCAGGGGCGCGGGAAACCTGGGGGCCGGCCTGCGGGGTCTGCTCCGCCGTGCCCTCGACCAGGTTGGCCTTGGGGACCCGCCGGGGAAGGCCGGACGGGGTGACTCCGCCTGCCTTGGGCTCGCGGAGCTTCTCGGCCCGCTGCCAGCGCTCGTCGTTCTTCGAGCGCCAGTCGCCGGAGCCGTCCCTCTCCGTCTGCCCGCCCTGCGGTGCCTGGGGGGCCTGCCTGGCCTGTCCTGCCTGTCCGGTGTTGGTGCTCCCGGACTGCTGCCCCTGCCGGCCCTGCTGGCTGCTGCCGCGGCGCGGCAGACCGGCGTCGGTCAGGTGGCTGGTGTTCGAGGCCGGACCCGGACGGTCGAAGCCTACGCGCTCGGGGGCGTTCGTGGGACCGCCGGGAGCAGATTCCGCATCCGTCCGGTACTCCGGTTCGTACGCACCCTGGTACGCGCCCTGATCCGCCCACTCTCCCTGGTGGGACTGGGGGGCGAACTGGTCGTCGTACTGCGGCTGCGAGTTCTGCGGAGCGTCGTAACCAGCCTCCGCATAGGTCTGCCCCGAAGGCTCGGGGTAACCGCCGGAAACCTGGAACTCACCAGTGCGGTCGTAGCCGTTGCCCTCGAGGCCGTCACGGTCGTAACCGCCCCGCTCGAAGCCGCTCTGGGCATAGCCGCTCTGGTCGTAGCCGTTCTGGTCGTAGCCGTTCTGCTCGTACGCGGCCTGCGGCTCCTGCGCCGCGTAGCCCTGCTCGTACTGCTCCCCGGCATAGCCGTCCTGCTCGCCGTAGCCCTGCTGGGCCTCGTCGCGGAACAGCGGGCGGTCGCCGCCGTGGGCCTGCGCCTCCAGCGCCGCACGGCGCCCCTCGCGCATCAGCGAGCGGTTGACCGGGTCCAGCTGGCGCTCGTCGCCCGGAGCCTGCTCGTAGCGGGAGTCGTCGAAGCCGAGCTCCGCCGCGGTACGCATCGGAGCGGGCTCGAAGGCCTGCTGCTGCAGCTGCTGCTGCTGCGGGATGATCTGGGAGACGGTGAAGTCGTCCTCCGGGAGCGCCTCGCCGCCGCCACCGTGGGTGATCGCATCCGGGAGCATGACCAGCGACGTCGTACCGGCCTGCTCGCCCGAGGGGCGCAGCTGGACGCGGATGCCGTGCCGGTCGGCGAGGCGGCCGACCACGAAGAGGCCCATGCGCTGCGAGACCGCAGCGTCCACCGTCGGCGGGTTGGCCAGCTTGTGGTTGATGTCCGCGAAGTCCTCGGCGGTCAGGCCGATGCCCTTGTCGTGGATCTCGATCATGACCCGACCGTCAGGGAGCCTGGTTGCGGTGACGCGAACCTTGGTCTGCGGTGAGGAGAACGTCGTGGCGTTCTCCAGCAGCTCGGCGAGGAGGTGCACGAGGTCGGTCACGGCCTGGCCGTGGATCTCGGACTCCGGGACGCCGGTGAGCTCGATGCGCTCGTACGACTCCACCTCGGACGAGGCGGCGCGCAGCACGTCCACCAGCGGAACCGGCTGGTTCCAGCGGCGGCCGGGCTCCTCGCCGGCGAGAACGAGGAGGTTCTCGCCGTTGCGGCGCATACGGGTCGCGAGGTGGTCCAGCTTGAAGAGGTTCTCCAGCTGGTCCGGGTCGGCCTCGTTGTTCTCCAGGTCGGTGATCAGGGTCAGCTGGCCCTCGATCAGCGACTGGTTGCGGCGCGAGAGGTTGGTGAAGATCGCGTTGACGTTGCCCCGCAGCATGGCCTGCTCGGCCGCGAGCCGGACGGCCTCGCGGTGGACCTGGTCGAAGGCGCGGGCGACCTCGCCGATCTCGTCCTGGGTGTCGATCGGGATCGGCTGGACGCGGGTGTCGACACGGCCCGGCTCGGTACGGGACAGCTGGTCGACCAGCATCGGCAGGCGCTGCTCGGCGATGCCGAAGGCGGCGGTGCGCAGCTGGCGCATCGAGCGGCTCATCTGGCGGGCCACCATGCCGGCCAGGATGAACGCGGTGAGCAGGGCGATGATGACGATCAGACCGTTGACGATGGCGTCGGTCTTGGCGTCGTCGGAGATCCGCGCGGCCTCGGCCACGGACTTGTCGACGAGGTCCTTCTCGACCTCGCTGTAGCCCTCGAACTTCGCGGTGGCGGCGGCCATCCAGACCTGCGGCGTCACGCCTTCCTGGGCGAGCTCCTCGGGGTCGCCGCCCTTGCTGATCTCGCCGACCATGCCGTCGTAGACGGAGCCGTTCGCGTTCGGCGGGGCCTTGAACGGCACATTGGCGGCGGCGGCCTGCGCCTCGGCGGCGGCGAGCTTCTTGGCGCCGTCCTCCGACTTGCGGCGCATGACGCTCTGCAGCTTCGCGGTGTCCTCCGCAGTACCACCGGAGACGTACTCGGCGAGGGCGATGCCCTCGAGGTAGGCGTACGAGGAGAAGGCGATCGTCTGACCGGCCTTGATGGACTTCTTGCTGTTCGGCTTGACGAGCAGCTCCATGCCGATGGAGCGCTGCAGCGATTCGGCGGCCTTGGCGAGCTGGATCGCGTACACCATGCGGCCGAAGCTCGTGACGTTGCCGGTGCCGAGCCCGAGCTCGTTGGAGAACTCCATCAGCGAGTGCTGGACGAGCGTGTAGCCCTCCTGCGTGCCGACCGGTCCGGGCGTGTCGTCTTCGGGGTCGTTGGGGTTGCCCCTGGACTTCTGCGCGGTCTCGAGCAGGGGGGTGTAGGCGGCCTTGCGGAGTCCCTCGAGCTTCGGCTCCTCCGCGCGGAAGAGCTGGAGGCGGCGCTCGAGGCCCTGCTTCTCCGGCATGTTCCTGACGGCCTCGTCGAACTTCAGCTTCGCGGCGTCGGTCGTCGCGCGGGCTCCCTTGACGACCTCGTTGTTCGCGCCCTTGCCCTCCAGGAGCGGCTGGGCGGTGAGGTCGCGCTCGTTGAGCAGGGCCTGGCCGTACTCCGAGGCGGCGCGCACGATGAGCGCCGTCTTCTCGGCGTCCTGTGCCTCGTTCCAGGTGTCGATCGATCCCTTGACCTGGAAGCCGCCCATGACGAGGCCGACCAGCACGGGTATGAGGAGGATCGCGTTCAGCCTGGTGGGCACGCGCCAGTTGCGGGGGGACAGCTTGCTGGAGCTGCCAGTGGTGGGGGGCGGCGCCACGGGCTGTACATCCGCAGGCGATGCCGCTGCACGCGGGGGCGGGGTGAAGTTGCCCCGCGCCTGCTGCTCTGCGGAGCTCGTCTTGCTTCGCCTCACTCGACCAACAACCTCTCGGCGTCGGCACCTACGTTGTGCCGTTTATTGTTCAGGGCCGTACTACTCACGAGTTCGTTGATTTCAGCACGCCAGGCCGGTCGGTTCCAAACAGTGGCAATCGGCCGTTCCGAGTGCTCCAAGCCGCAGATATAACGGGCATAAAGAGCGAGTCCAGTCAAATTGCGGGGCATATGTGAGCGCAGTGGTACCAGCCGAATGCATCGGGTGTCCGAGCCCGGTCAATTCTCTGTCGAAACGTTATGAACACGGAGGCGGACCGTGTCAAAGGGACACGGTCCGCCTTACCCGGGTATACGACAACTGCCGTACGACCACCACTACTTGAGACGGGCCATGAGTGCGTGTTCGACGAGGGTGATGAGGGCGCTCTTGGCGTCGGCGCGGTGGCGGGCGTCGGTGGTGATGATCGGTGCGTCGGGGCC
>NZ_JBSGZO010000647.1:0-3877 GCF_053611045.1 Streptomyces sp. NPDC054841
CTCACCACCGTTGGCCACGCCATTCTCAGCGGCCGGAACGGCATCTCAGGGTGCCAGCAGCAGCTTTTCAGCCATGTGCCTCAAACTCACCGATAGCCCTTGCGGCGCGATCGTTCCCGCCGACCGATCGGTGCGACACAAAGACAACGCAGCCGCGGTGAACGTCCTCCCGCCAGGCCGCGTAGACAGCAGAGAACGCCCGTGCCCGCGCGCCGCACCTGGCAAAGCACTGATGGAGGATCGCTCATGGCTCCCACAGATACACCCCGCGGTCCTTCTCATGAGGCGGGTGTCGTGCCATGCATAGCCTGGGGAGTCGATCAACGCCGCATCGCCTGGTGGTCACTGTCCGCCGCCACCGCTGGGGCCGCGGCCTTGCACGGAGGGAGCGGAGGCTGGACGGCCGCTGGTGTGGCGGCGGGGTCAATGCTCACCACCACCCTCTCGTGCCGGGGCCGATTCGTCGACCAGTGGTTGCGGCGATCTTTCGCCACGGACGAGGCGGACGCAATGGGAGTCACGAATTCCCCAAGCCACTCCAGCCAGTCCCGTGAGAACAGCAGTGCGAGACTGCCGACTACCGTGAGCGGCACCGCGCTGGCCCTGCTGCGGCGGACGCTGCTGCCGTCACTCACGATTCGCTCCGTCGGAACCGTCGAGCGATCCGTCGGCATCGCCGACGACGGGCACGGGTGGTCCGTCGCGATCGCCGTGGACTCGGGGGAGCACGGCACTCTCGCCGAACAGCACTCCCCCGTGATCCCACTCGACCTCCTGGAACAACTGCTGGAGCAACCACAGGAGTCCAGGTGCCCCGGACAGCACACCGTGGAACCGGTCGCCGCAGCGGCTTCCGCACGGCTGACGTCAGTGCAGATCCTGACCTGCACCCCCTCGGCGACCGCCGACGTGTCCGGCCCACCCGGCGTCCCTGCCGGGTCTGCGTTCCGGCGGCCCGCTCCGGTGCGGCACAGCTGGCTCGTTCTACGTCTGGAACCTTTCACTGCACAGCTGCGCGGTGCCGTGAGCGGCCCGGGAGGGGCCGCCCACGCACTTCGCAAGCGGGCCCGCTGGACCGTCGAGAGGTTGACCGAACGCGGGCTGCAAGCCCGGGTGCTGAGCGCCGAACAGTACTGGGAAGCCCTGGCCTTGGCAGCCGGCTCCGCGGAACGAACCGGTGGGCGGCCAGGAACCAGGACCCAGAACTCCACCGGCAGTCGAACGTCGGGCATGAGGCACAATTCCTGGCACAACGCCGGTCTCATCCACCGTACGTACGCGGTGAATCGCTGGGCCGAGGGTGCGCTGTCCGCGCTTGATCTGCCACAGACCGGCGCAGCTCTCAGCGTCACGCTGACCGGCAGACCCGGCCGCGGCGTGATCGCCCACACTCTGCTGCGGACCTCCGGCCCAGCCTCCGACGAACGCCCGACGGCAGCGGTGATCAGCGCAGCCCGCCGCCTCGGCGCCCAGCTGACTCCCTTGCGCGGAGCCCAGTTGCCCGGCACGCTCGCCACGCTCCCGTTCGGCCGCACCTTCCCCCTCCGCGCCGGCTGGCCGCGAGGACACAGGCTGAGCAATCTCGCCTCGGCACCGCCCGCCCTACCCGTCGGAGGAACCGACCTTCTCGTCGGCACAGGCCCGAAGTCCGAGCCGGTGGCCATTCCGCTCGCGAGAGCCACCGCAGCCGAGCCGCTGCGGGCAGCCCTGCTGTGCGGCTCGGGCACGGCCGCCACGTTGCTCGCCACGGCGCTGGGCAGTGGAATGCGGGTGCGGATCACCTCTGTACGTCCGGATGCATGGGCAGCGCTCAAGGAACGGGCACCCCGCCAGGTGATCGTCGCCGCCCCCGGACAGAACGGTCCGGCCCCCGATCCGCGGCTGTGGCTGCGGCTCGATGACGGTGGATCACTCGGGCGGGGGTCAACACCGGGCGGAGCCTCGGCAGGATCCGGATACGCGGCGGCATTCGACCTGCTCGCGCCCAGCGCGGTGGATCTTGGCACGGACTGGTCCTGTTACAGATCCGTGCTGACGGCGCGGCTCGCGCGTCCCACCGCACGCGCGCTCGTGGCGGCTTTCGGGATGGGCCCTGAGCAGGCCGAACGCATTCCGGCGCTGCCTGAAGGCGTCGTCGCCGTTATCGACCGCCACGGCGTGCGCTACGCGCGCACCCACCCGACGCGCTGAGCCGGCAGCTGTGACGGTTTGTCAACCATCGTGCACCGAAAGGGAGGGAATCCACCGTGGAGAAACCTGCAGAACCACGGGGCAGCGCTCCAGCCGTACCCCCAATCGGGGTGCAGGCGGGGCAGATCGGCCTGGTGCCCCGATGGCACGACGCGCTGCAGCAGGCGCAGCGTGGCCTGCCCACAGGTTGGAAGGCGCATCGCATACCGGCCGGACTGTGGCTGTCCAGTGGACACGGCACGGCCAGCCAGGCCGTCGCTGCGGCGCGGCTGGCGCCCGATCCTGAGCGGCCTGCCCTGGTGCTGGATGTGCCAGCAGATTCCCCTGCTGCTGCACTCGGCATCGCCTGCATAGCACGGCTGCTGCCGACGGTGGATGGGGTCAGGCCGGTGCGACTGCTGCTGCCTCGAGGTGAGCCCGCTGCACTTGAACTCCCGCTAATCGAAGGGAAACTGGATGCCGTCGTGGGCATCGGTGCCCCGACGGGCGTGCCGGGCCGACCCGTCGCACTATGGGCCACCGGCGCCGAAGGCATCGGTGGCTGGGTTCCCTGGACACGCATCCGGCCGGAACATCCAGCCGAGCCACTGGGCCTGCTGTACCCCTCACCCGTCTGGGAGCGGACACTGCTCGCGAGCGGCGTACCAGCGCCGCTGCCCGGCACAGCGACGACCCGCGTACCGGCTGGACTGCTGCTGACCAGGGTGCACGGCACGGGGGAAGTGCGAAGCGGAGCGCTTTCGGCGGCGCTTGTCGGCCTGCCTGCCGAAGCGGAGCGGATGGCGCTCATCGTCGATGCGGAGCAGTACGACCATCTACTTCTGGCCGCCATCGACCGGGTGCTGGGAAATCTCGACAGAGCGGCGGTGAAAGTGGTGCGGGTGGTGTGGCCCAATGCAGGCACCGGCCGTACGGGATCAGCACTCGCCGAGCTGGCGGCCTGGCACCGCGTCTCTCTGCTGGCCCCGGACGGCAGACTCCTTCCCATTGCGACTCCGGGGGGTCCCCCGACCCTGGCGGTGGCCAGATCGGCGTTCGACGAATCGGCGCTTATGCAGCGAGGTGCCGGGCACCCGGCTCCGGACCAGCGGTTTGAACGTACCCCACTGTTGCTTCCGGGTGGCTGGAGGTGCCCGGTGATCGCAGGGCGCGGGACAGTGAGCGGGCCTACCGCGAGCACAGCGAGCGGACCGCTCCTGCCCGCACCACCGTGGGAGGGTGCGGTGCGGCACAGTGTGGCAGAGGCTGCGGCGGCGGGCCTCACCGTACGCCGGGCCTTGTACGGCATCGATGTGGCCGGACCCGATGGAGTTTTCCGCTCGCCGACGCCCGCGCTGCCGGACCCGCTGAGGCCAATCCTGAGCTGGGGCGGTAATGGTGTGTGGGAGGGCGGTGGGGAGATAGGTCTGACCTCGGTGGTGCGGTCGCTCCGGCGCGGTGGCGTGCGGAGCATACGGCTGTTGGTCCGCACCGGCACGGTGAACTGGCTGCCGCACGGAGGGGAGCTGGCGAACGCGGCCGGGGTGGAGGTGGTGCTGGAGCAACAACAGGGTGCACAGGAACGGCCGAAGGTGGCCCTCATCAGCCCCGTCGTCGCACGGCGGGTCCTGCGCTCACCAACGCCGGCGCCTGCGAATGAGCCAGCCGCCGCCCCCGAACTCGTGCCCGTAACCGCTGTGGCGACAAA
>NZ_JBSGZO010000648.1:0-3857 GCF_053611045.1 Streptomyces sp. NPDC054841
GCTCAGCACCGGGGCCCTTCCAGAAGCGGTAGCGGAGGGATTTGAACCCTCGGTGACTTGCGCCACACTCGCTTTCGAGGCGAGCTCCTTCGGCCGCTCGGACACGCTACCGGGAGAGAGCTTAGCCCAAGGTGGGCCGTGCTCTGAAATCGATATCGATCAGCGGTCCGTGAAGCCCTGCCCGGCGCCCTCCCCGGGGCCGTCCCGGGACTCCCGGAAGAACGCCGTCAGCTGCTCCGCACACTCCTCTTCCAGCACCCCGTGGATCACTTCCGGGCGATGGTTGAGCCGCCGGTCCCGTACGACGTCCCACAGCGAGCCGGCCGCGCCCGCCTTCTCGTCCCGTGCGCCGTAGACCACCCGGTCCACCCGGGACAGCACCAGCGCGCCCGCGCACATCGTGCAGGGCTCCAGGGTCACGACGAGCGTGCAGCCGGTCAGCCGCCATGTCCCGCGCTTCGCCGCGGCCCTGCGGAGCGCGAGCACCTCCGCGTGCCCGGTCGGGTCGCCGGTCAGCTCGCGTTCGTTGTGACCGGTGGCCAGGACCGTGCCGTCCGCGGCCAGCACGACGGCGCCGACCGGGACGTCCCCGGTCAGCGGCGCACGCGCGGCCTCGTCGAGCGCGAGCCGCATGGGCGCCTCCCAGGGCGCCCGCACCGGGTCCGTCACTAGCGGACGGCCTCCAGGATCTCGGAGGCACCGAGCGTGTCGGCGATCTCGGTCAGCGCGTCCGTGCTGAGTGAGCACAGCTGCTTCGCGGACATGCCGAGGTCCGCGAGGAGGTCGGATTCCCCGAGCGGCCCGGAAGGGACCGCGTCGGACTCCTCCGCCGTGTCGTCCTCGGACTCCGGCTCGCCGTCCTCCGTGCCGTCGAGGTCGAGCGAGTCCAGCTCGTCGTCCTCGTTCTCGTCCTTGCCGAGCAGCTCGTCCGTGAGCATGGCTCCGTACGAGGAGCGGGCTGCCGAGGCGGCGTCCGAGACGAAGACCCGAGGGTCGTCCTCACCGTCCACCCGGACGACGCCGAACCATGTGTCCTCCTGCTCGATGAAGGCGAGCACCGTGTCCTCGTTCACCGAGGCCTCGCGGGCCAAGTCGGTCAGATCCGACAGGGTCTCCACATCGTCGAGCTCTGTGTCGCTCGCTTCCCACCCGTCTTCGGTGCGCGCGAGCAGTGCGGCGAAGTACACCGTGACTCTCCCACTGATCAGAGTTGTGACGACCGGCGGTGCGCTGCTCGTGCCCCGCCCACTCGGAATCGTGGCAGAAACAACGGCTTCGCGAGAGGTCTTCCGACGTTGCGTCGTGTCCGCGTTCCGTGAGAGGGCTCACCGGAAGCGCTGCGCGGGCATGCTGAGGCTCACCAGCGGAAGCTGCGCATACGCATCGCCTGGCGCATCCGGGCCGCGCGGGCGCGCCGGGGCTGGACGCGGTCGCGCAGTGCCTTGGCCTCGTGGAGTTCGCGGAGGAACTGGGCGCGCCGCCGCCTTCGCTCGGCGTCGCTCTCCTGCTCCGTTTCCCGCTCTGCTTCCTGTTCTGTTTCCTGCTTCGGCCGCTGTTCCTGCTGCTGCTGCTCGTGGTTCTGCTGTTCCCGGTCCCGCAACGGCCACACCACCTCGGCGCTGGAAGGGTACGTCCCACCTTCCCTCCGGACCCCGTTCCGACGCCAGCCCCGGCTACTGTTGAGTCCATGCGGATCCACGTCGTCGACCACCCCCTGGTGGCGCACAAGCTCACCACCCTGCGCGATCAGCGCACCGATTCCCCCACCTTCCGGCGGCTGGCCGACGAGCTGGTGACCCTGCTCGCGTACGAGGCCACGCGCGATGTGCGCACCGAGCAGATCGACATCCAGACCCCGGTGTCGCGGACCACGGGCGTCAAGCTCTCCCGTCCGCGGCCGCTGGTGGTGCCGATCCTGCGGGCCGGACTCGGCATGCTCGACGGCATGGTGCGGCTGCTGCCGACCGCCGAGGTGGGCTTCCTCGGGATGATCCGCAACGAGGAGACGCTGGAGGCGTCCACGTACGCGACGCGCATGCCGGAGGACCTCTCCGGCCGCCAGGTGTACGTGCTCGACCCGATGCTGGCCACCGGCGGCACGCTCGTCGCGGCGATCCAGGAGCTGATCAAGCGCGGCGCCGACGACGTGACGGCGGTCGTGCTGCTGGCGGCGCCCGAGGGCGTCGAGGTGATGGAGCGCGAGCTGGCGGGCACGCCGGTCACGGTCGTCACGGCCTCGGTCGACGAGCGGCTCAACGAGCACGGCTACATCGTCCCGGGCCTGGGTGACGCGGGCGACCGTATGTACGGCGCGGCGGAATAGCCCCGGCGGAACAACCCCGGCGGAGTAGCCGGACCCCCCTCAGGGGGTGTCCGGCTCGCACACCGGCGCGGCCGGCTTGGACAGGGTGGCCATCGCCTTGTCCGCGACCGGCTTGGTGTTCAGCGTCTTGAAGGCGGTGCCCAGGATCAGGTCGACGTCCGTGCTCGCGCGGGCGTCGGCCCTGAGCTCGGCGCGCGGCAGCTGTGTGCCGAGCACGCGAAACGATCCCCCGTACGCGGCCGGCGCGCCGAGCAGCAGCGCGGTGCCCGGAACCTTCTTGTCGTACGCCGCCGGGGCGTTGCCCACCTTGCCGATGGCGAAGCCGCGTCTGTGCAGCTCGTCGGCGGTGGCCTTGGCGAGTCCGCCGCGCGGGGTGGCGTTGTAGACGTTCACCGTGATCTGGCCGGGCTTCGGCGGCGCGGGGGCGGCGGAGGCGCGGGCCACGGGCTTGCAGGCCGCGGCGCGGCTCTTGGCCGTGGTCTTCTGGCCACCGTCCGTGAAGACGTCGATGAGCTGCAGCGTTCCCCAGCCGGCGAGGCCGATGAGGGCCACGCCGGCGGCTGCTGCGAGCACGATCCTGCGGCGGCGACGAGGGCGGCGCATCCGTGGATAGGCGTTGCCCGTAATGCGGTATTTTCCGCCCATGCCTGGGGGAGTGAGCATGCTCATGGGCGCAGCGTAATGCGGTCCCGTGACCATGCCTACTAAACGATCACCCGATGGCGGCCGTATGGACCGGAAACTGCGCCGTACGGGTCGTACAACTGCCCGGACGGGGGGCCGAACGGGTCCGCCCGGCCGGCAAGCCCGGCGGTCGGTCCGGCTTCGGTTCAGCCGTCGGCTGTCAGTCCATCTCCAGCACGCGGGCGTGCAGCACCTGCCGCTGCTGGAGTGCCGCGCGCACGGCGCGGTGCAGCCCGTCCTCGAGATACAGATCGCCACGCCACTTCACGACGTGCGCGAAGAGGTCGCCGTAGAAGGTGGAGTCCTCGGCGAGCAGGGTCTCGAGATCCAGCTGGCCCTTGGTGGTCACGAGCTGATCGAGGCGGACCGGGCGCGGCGCTACATCCGCCCACTGCCGGGTGCTTTCCCGGCCGTGGTCGGGATACGGCCGCCCGTTGCCGATGCGCTTGAAGATCACACGGAAAGCCTACCTGGCAAGCGGCAGTCGGCGCAGCCACGCGGCGCGGGTGCGATGCCGATCAAAACCCTGCAAAAGCCTCGCAAACCCGGAAGTAGGGGCTGTGTCATGACCGATCCCGAGCCGTCGTGGCCCGTCACCCGGCCCGACGCGGGGACGTTTCCCGACGAGGCGGGGAAAGTCGCCGCCGACTACGCCATATCGGGGCCGGCCCTCGGCCTGGGCGCCCTGCTCCGGGACGGACGATGCCATCCGCGGGCGGGTCGGGTGTCCGGATCCCGCTCGGCATGCTCGACGGCCACGGACGGGCCTGACGTGCGTGCCCGGGTACCGGTTCGAGGGCTCTGCCCCCGGCCTCTCGCGCCTCGATCGCCGGCGGAGCTCCGAAGGAGC
>NZ_JBSGZO010000649.1:0-3856 GCF_053611045.1 Streptomyces sp. NPDC054841
CGCCGCCACGGTCACCGAATCCACGGTCACCGCCACGGTCACCGCCACGGTCACCGAATCCACGGCCACCGTCGTCGTAGTAGCCGTAGTAGCCGCCGTAGTAGCCGGAGTCATAGCAGTAGTCGTAGTAAGGCTGGAAGAAGCCGAACCCGACCGAGTAGTAGTAGACGCAATAGCCGTGCGACGGGTGGGTCGTGCTGGGCGTGCTGGTGGCACTCGCCATGCCGGCTCCGCCGAGGGTCAGAGCCAGAGCCGCGAACAGGCTGGCGCACAGACTGAATATCCTGGATGTCTTTGCCCGCATGGTGCTTTCCCTTCCCGGGGCATGGACGGGACTGAGAGCCCTGCACGGCCGCGGTGGCGTCAGCACCAGTGCGAATACGATGCGTTCACGAAAGGGACCCGGTACGTCGGCCTTGAACGTGGCGTGAGTTGCCACGGCCGGCTCGCGCGCTCAACGCGCGGCATCGGGCCTGCCCGGGCTGCTCCGTTGAGCGGCTCCGCGGCGGGGCGTCTGTCCGACGGACAACCGACGACATGGTGGTCGTCGATCGGGATTTTGAGATTGCTCGCCTTCTCATGGAGCAAGAAGGCGATCGTTTCCACCAATCTGGCTCCAACGTAGACATATCACCTCAAGAAAGTCAAACGTAGTACAACCTACTGTCGCCTCGCCGGAATCGGAATCGATGCCTGCCGGAATTGATGCCCGCCTGGACGGGGGCGCCGCACGGCGCGAGCCGCGGGCTCCGGTCCCGGTCAGCGGTCCAGGTCACAGGTCCGGGGTCACTGGTCCGCGAACGGCAGCGCGGAGATCACCTTGCCGAGCGCGGGCGGTGGCGCCGGGTCGCCTGTCACGACCTCGCGGCCGCCGTAGATGATCGCGTACACCCGTCCGTCAGGGACCGGATCTCCCATCGAGATCCGTGGGAGTCGCGGGAAGTCCGCGTCCGAAAGCGCCTTGCGGAGCGTCGCGAGCTCGGCCGGCGTCAACCGGCCCGACTCATCGGGCTTGCCGCGCCCCAGGCGGGTGTACGAGCCGTCGCCGCGGACGATGACACTTTCGTGACGGCCGTCGATACCGCCGGTCATGGTCGCGGCGACCAGTCGTTCGACCTTGCCGGTGGGCGCGGGGGCGAGGGCGGAGGTGGGGGCACCCGACGGCGACGGCGACGGGGACGAAGAGGGCGTAGGGGACGAGGGGGAAGACGGGGAGGCGGTGGCCGGCGCGCTGCTCGCAGTGCTGTCCGGCGCGCCTTTCGCCGCACCGCCCCCGTCGCACCCCGACACCAGCAGAGCCGCGGCCAGCAGCCCCGCGGCACCCGTGATCCGTCTCATGTTCCCCACCCGTTTCTCCGGAACGCACCCACGGCTCACGCCGCTTTCCGCGACGAGGATGCCCGAGCGCGCGTTCGGACGGGAAGGGTCGCGCGTGGCCCCGGACATCCGCCGATGCCCGGGGCCCACCGCTGCGTGTGTCAGCCGATCTCGGCGCCGACGGCGGCCAGTGCGGTCGTCACCGGCTGGAAGAAGGTCTCACCGCCCGAAGTGCAGTCGCCGCTCCCGCCCGAGGTGAGGCCGACCGCGTCCCCTTCCCTGGTGAACAGGGCTCCGCCGCTGTCGCCCGGCTCCGCGCAGACGTTGGTCTGGATGAGCCCCGTGACCGTGCCCTCCGGGTAGTTCACGGTGGCGTTCAGGCCGGTGACCTGGCCGCCGTTCAGACCGGTGGTGCTGCCCATGCGGAAGACCTCCTGGCCGACGGCCGCGTCGGCCGCCTGCCCGATCTCCACGAGCTGCCCGTTGCCGACATCGACGGCGCTCGGAGCCTCGGTGCCCGGATCGTCGTACGTGACGAGCGCGAAGTCGCCCTCTCCGGGGAAGACGGCCTCCTGGACCGTACCGATGGGCGCGCCGTTCTGGTCCTCCGACCACTTCTCGGCGGCGACGCCGCAGTGGCCCGCGGTGAGGAATCCGGGCTGCCCGTCCTGCGTCGTGACGTTGAAGCCGAGCGAGCAGCGCGAGCCGCCGCCGAAGATGGCGTCCCCGCCCTCGACGAAGGGCTTGAACTCGCCCTTGGACTTCTGGATCCGGGCCACGCCGTCACCCAGGGACTCGACCGCCGATTCGAGTCTGTCCCAGCGCCCGCCGGTGACCGTGCGGTCGGCGGTGACCAGGATCTGGTTCGTCCTCGGGTCGACGGCCCAGGCGGTCCCCGGAACGCTCGCGTCGCGGGACAGCGACTGCGTCGCGGACTTCAGGGTGCTCGCGCTGTTCTGCACGCTGCGGGCCACCGCACCGGCCCGCTCGACCTGGCCGTTCACGTTGTTGTTGTCGCCCACGACATTGACGACGAGCTGCTTCTTCGCCGCGTCGTAGTACGCCCCGCCGTAGGACTCGCCGAGCTGCTTGCCCAACTGCTGGACGAGCTTCGCGGCGGACGCCGCGCTCATCTTCCTGGGGGCGTCCGGCTCGTCCCCCGACCCGGACTGCGAAGCGTTGGCATTCGGCAGCAGCACGGCCGCTGCGGCAATGCCCACCGCCCCGGCTCCGGCGAGAATCGCCTTCCGCTTGGGTATGCGCCTGTGACTCAACTCTTTGCCTCCTGCGGGGGGTACGGACTCCGGTCACCGAAGGAGACCGGGGGGACGCGTCCGGCCCTTCATACGGATGGCGCACCCGGTTTTGCTCATCGCGTCCGCAAGGAAATCTTCTTGACGGACCGTCATGGCGAGGCGTTCACGACATCAGCGGATGAACGTGCGTTTTGCGCGAGGGGGCATTCTTGTACGGAGATTGACGGCACTGGCGGCGATCGGGGCGGCGCTGACCGGGTGCGCCGGCGGCGGAGCGCGGTGAGCGTTTCGACAACCCCCAGCTGATCACCTCACTGCGCCGCCTCAAGGTCCCGTCGCATTCGCGGCATTCCGTACGACCGGCGCGCGCAATGCCGTGCCCTACTTCCGCTTCCCCGGCGGCTGTTACGACGAGCGCGCGCTGCGCACACTGCTCCGGCCAAGGTCACGGCCGTGCAGTGGGACGTGGTGAACGGCGACGCCTTCGCGAAGGACCCGGAGGCGGTCGCGGAGCAGGTCCTGTCAGGAGTGAAGCCGGGTTCCCTGGTCGTGATGCACTGCACCCGCAGCGCGGCGCCGGTCACCGAGGAGGCGGTCCGGCGGACCGTCCCGGAGCTGCGTCGGCGCGGCTACCGCTTCGTCAAGGTCTCCGAGCTGATGGCGGGCGCGGGCAGCGCGCCGTAGGGGGCAGCCTTGTGGATCTTGCCGTGCTCGGCCTGATCCGCCGGACGCTCCCTAGGCCCTGTCCGGGCGATCTTGTCGGGCCCGCGACGCCAGCTACGGCACTCCCCCAGCTACCGCTGGGAGGTACCCCCACGCTGCGTTGTCGGAGTCGCCCAAGTACGCCCAGTACGAGGGCGATCTCCCCCAGCTACCGCTGGGAGGTGCCCCCACCGCCTTGCGATGCGTCCCCTCGGCCCTCCGGGCCTGGGGAGACCCCACGCATCTGACGCCGCGGCTTGTTCCTCGAAGATCGCCCGGACAGGACCTAGCCTGAGCAGGCCGTGCGCTCGGCCTCGCGCCATTCACAGACCGGGCACAGGGTCGCGCCCTTGACCGACTCGGGGTACTCCGTCGGCTCTCCGCACAGCACGCAGTCCGCGAACGGGCCGTCCACTTCGGCGGACGTTGCCTGCGGCGTGGCGGCCGAGGGCTCGCAGTACGGGGTTGCTTCGTCCATACGGACGAGCCTAAGGGCTGTCCCGTAATCCCCGGTGGATCAGCGCGCGGCGTCAGATGCGGTGCATCGCAAGGCGGAGGGTCGTCCTCATACTGGGCGTATT
>NZ_JBSGZO010000650.1:0-3835 GCF_053611045.1 Streptomyces sp. NPDC054841
GCGGGGATCGGGGGCCTCGCCGCGGGCACCACCCGGCAGGTGTGGCGGCGGCTGAGGAGCCGTCCCTCGGCGCTCGCCGCCGCCGCCGTCCTCGCCCTGCTGCTGGTCCTGGCCGTCGCGGCGCCGCTCCTCGCGGCGCTGGAGGGCCAGGATCCGAACACGTACCACGACACCCTGGTGGACTCGGCGCGCGGCGGGGTCCCGGCCGGCTCCTTCGGGGGCGTCAGCGGCGACCACTGGCTCGGCGTGGAGCCGGGCACCGGACGCGATCTGTTCGTACGGCTGCTGTACGGGGCGCGGATCTCGCTGCTGGTCGCGGTCGGGGCCACGCTCGTCCAGGTGGCGATCGGCGTGGCGGTCGGCCTCGCCGCCGGACTCGGCAACCGGTACGTCGACGGCTTCCTGAGCCGTACGACGGATGTGCTGGTGGCGCTGCCGATGCTGGTGCTCGGCATCGCCCTGACCGCCGTCGTGCCCGCCGGCTTCCCGCGCCCGCTGCTGCTGATCCTGATCATCGGGGTGCTCGGCTGGGGCGGCACGTCCCGGATCGTACGGGCGCAGACACTGACGCTGAAGCGGCTGGACTTCGTCGCCGCGGCCAAGCTCGGCGGGAACGGTTCGTGGCGGGTCGCCCGGCGCGAACTGCTGCCGTCGCTCGCCGCGCCCGTCCTCACGTACGCGGCGATCCTGCTCCCGTCGAACATCGTCGTCGAGGCGTCGCTGTCCTTCCTGGGCGTCGGCGTGAAGCCGCCGACACCGTCGTGGGGGCAGATGCTGTCGACCGCGCAGACCTGGTTCCGGGCGGACCCGGCGTACGTCCTGCTGCCGGCCGGGCTGCTGTTCGTGACGGTGCTGGCCTTCACGGTGCTGGGGGACGCGGTGCGCACGGCGCTGGATCCGCGCGAGGCCGGCCGCCTGCGGGTCGGTACACGCAAGGAGAAGAAGTCCTGATGACCCGCTTCGTCGTCAAACGGCTCGGCGGCGCGCTGCTGGTGCTGCTGGTGCTGTCCGTACTGATCTACGCCCTGTTCTATCTGGCCCCGGGCGATCCGGCCCAGCTGGCGTGCGGCGAGCGCTGCACCCCCGCCCAGGTGGCTCAGGTACGTGACCAACTCGGTCTCAACGAATCGGTGTTCACGCAGTACGGCCATTTCCTCCAGGGCATCGTGGCCGGACGCGACTACAGCGCCGGTACGAGCGTCCTGCACTGCGACGCCCCGTGCCTCGGCCTCTCGTACCAGACCGAACAGCAGGTCACCGCGCTGATCCTGGAACGGCTGCCCGCCACCGCCTCGCTCGCCCTCGGCGCGCTGGTGATCTGGCTGGTCATCGGTGTCGGCACCGGGCTGCTCTCCGCGCTGCGCCGCGGCGGGTTCACCGAGCGGGTGCTGACGGTCCTCACGCTGGCGGCGACCGGGATGCCCGTCTTCATCCTCGGGCTGCTCCTGCTCATGGCGGTCTGCGCGTATCTGCGGTGGCTGCCCTTCCCCACGTACGTACCGCTCACCGAGGACCCGGAACAGTGGGCCTGGAACATGCTGCTGCCGTGGCTCACCCTCGGCTTCTTCGAGTCGGCGAAGTACGCACGGCTGACGCGCGGTTCGACGCTGGAGACGCTGGCCGAGGACCACATCCGCACCTTCCGCGCATACGGAGTCGGCGAGCGCGCCGTCGTCGGACGGCATGCGCTGCGCGGCGCCGTACCGCCGGTGATCGCGCTGAGCGCGCTCGACCTCGGCACGATGTTCGGCGGCGCGGTGCTCACCGAGTCGCTGTTCGGCATCCCTGGGCTCGGCAAGACCCTGGTCGACGGGGTGCGGGTGATCGACCTGCCCGTGGTGGTGGGAGTGGTCCTGGTGATCGGCACCGCGGTGGTGCTGGCCAATGTCGTCGCGGATCTGCTGTACGCGGCAGCCGACCGGAGGGTGGTTCTGTCATGACGGCGTCGTCGCACCTGGTGGAGGTCAGGGACCTCACGGTCGAGTTCCCGGTGGACGGCTTCCCGGTGGACGGGCTCCCGGTGGACGGGCTTCCGGTGGACGGTTTCTCCGTGGACGGTGGCGGGTTGCGCGCCGTCGACGGCCTGTCGTTCTCCCTCGCCCCCGGCCGGGCACTCGCCCTGGTCGGCGAGTCGGGCAGCGGCAAGAGCACAGTGGCCGGCGCACTGCTCGGGCTGCACCGGGGGACCGGTGCGCGGATCACCGGCGGGGTACGGGTCGGCGGTACGGATGTCGGAGCCGCGTCCGCGAAGGAGCTGCGCGAACTGCGCGGCGGCGTCGCGGCGATCGTCTTCCAGGATCCGCTCTCGTCCCTCGACCCCTACTACGCGGTCGGCGACCAGATCGCCGAGGTGTACCGGGTCCACACGGCCGCCGGCCGCAAGGCGGCCCGCGCGCGTGCCGTCGACGTCCTCGACCGCGTCGGCATCCCGGACGCGGCCCGGCGCTCCCGTTCCCGGCCGCACGAGTTCAGCGGCGGCATGCGCCAGCGTGCCCTCATCGCGATGGCCCTCGCCTGCGAGCCCCGCCTGCTGATCGCCGACGAGCCGACGACGGCCCTGGACGTCACCGTCCAGGCCCAGATCCTCGACCTCCTCCACGGCCTGCGCGCAGAGACGGGCATGGGCCTGCTGCTGGTCACCCACGATGTCGGCGTCGCGGCGGAAAGTGCCGACGAGGTCCTGGTCATGCGGGCCGGCCGCGAGGTGGAGCGCGGCCCGGTGGCGGACGTCCTGTCCACCCCGTCCCAGCCGTACACGAAGTCGCTGCTGGCGGCGGTGTCCAGGCTGGACGGTCCACTGCGGGCGGCCGCACGCCTCGCCGATGTCGATGTCGATGTCGATGTCGACGCCGAGACCGACACCGACGGAGCCGGCCGGGCCGCGCCCTCCGGCGCCCGTGGCGCAGCACCGGGTGCGGACAGCGGCGTGCCGCTGCTCGAAGCCGTCGGGCTGCGGCGGGAGTTCGGTCGCGGCACGGCACGCTTCACGGCCGTGGACGATGTGTCGCTCACCGTCCGCGCCGGCGAGACCCTCGGGATCGTCGGTGAGAGCGGCAGCGGCAAGACGACGCTCGGACGGATGCTCGTGCGGCTGCTCGATCCGACGGCGGGGCGGCTCCGCTACGGCGGCAGGGAGATCGGTTCGCTGCCGGAGAAGGCGCTGCGCCCGTTCCGCCGCGAGCTGCAGATGGTCTTCCAGGATCCCGCCTCGTCGCTCAACCCGCGCCGTTCCGTGGGCGAGTCGGTCGCCGACCCGCTGCGTGCGGCCGGGGAGCGCGACGAGACCCGGATCAGGACGCGCGTACAGGAGCTGCTGGAGCGGGTCGGGCTCGACCCCGACCGGTACGCGCACCATCCGCACGAGTTCAGCGGTGGTCAGCGCCAGCGTGTCGGCATCGCCCGGGCGCTCGCCGCCGACCCCCGCCTCATCGTGTGCGACGAGCCGGTCTCCGCGCTCGACGTGACGACCCAGGCCCAGGTCATGGGACTGCTCGCGGAACTGCAGCGGGAGCTCGGCCTCGCGCTCGTGTTCATCGCGCACGACCTCGCCGTGGTCCGCCGGGTGAGCCACCGGGTCGCGGTCATGCGGCAGGGCCGGATCGTCGAGCAGGGAGCCGTCGCCGACGTGTACGGATCGCCCCGGGACCCGTACACGAAGGAGCTGCTCGCGGCTGTACCGTCCCTCGATCCGGATCTCGCCGCGGTGCGCCGATCCGCTCGGAAGGACCTTCGCAAGGAGCTGGCCGCGGCCTGACGAGGTGTAACAGAATGCGCTTGTAGCGCGACCGAACGCTACGAGACTGCGAAAGTTACGTGCATTCACCCCTTCCGGTGG
>NZ_JBSGZO010000651.1:0-3832 GCF_053611045.1 Streptomyces sp. NPDC054841
GGTACGTAGAAGGTGAACTCGCTGCCCTCACCGAGCCGGCTCTCGGCGACGATCACCCCGCTGAGGAGCTGGGCGACCTCGCGGCTGATGGAGAGGCCGAGCCCGGTGCCGCCGTAGCGGCGGCCGACGGTGACGGCGCCCTGCTGGAACGCTCCGAAGATGGAATCCAGATGCTCGGGCGCGATACCGACGCCGGTGTCCCGTACGCGGAAGGCGACCACCGGTACGCCGCGCAGCGGCTCGGGGAGTTCGTCGTCCGTGGCGTTGTCGACCCGTAGCTCGACACCGCCGCGCTCGGTGAACTTCAGGGCGTTGGAGAGCAGATTGCGCAGAACCTGGCGGAGCCGGGGCTCGTCGGTGGTGATCTCGGCGGGCACGCCGGGCGCCGCGACCACCCGGAAATCCAGGCTCCGCTCGCTCGCCAGGGGCCGGAAGGTCACCTCGACGTGGTCCAGGAGACGGCGCAGCGAGAACGGCTCCCGGTGGATGTCCATCTTGCCCGCCTCGACCTTCGAGAGATCGAGGATGTCGTTGATCAGCTGGAGCAGATCGGATCCGGCGGAGTGGATGACCTCGGCGTAGTCGACCTGTTTCTCCGTCAGATTGCCGTCGGGGTTCTGGGCGAGCAACTGGGCCAGGATGAGCAGGCTGTTGAGCGGGGTGCGCAGCTCATGGCTCATGTTGGCGAGGAACTCCGACTTGTACATCGAGGTGCGGGAGAGCTGTTTCGCCCGCTCCTCCAGCTCCTGGCGGGCGTGCTCGATCTCCAGGTTCTTCCGCTCGATGTCCCGGTTGCGGTCGGCCAGCAGGGCGGCCTTCTCCGCGAGCTCGGCGTTGGAGCGCTGGAGCTCTTCCTGCCGGGCTTGCAACTCCTTTGAACGCGCGCGGAGTTCGGCGGTGAGCCGCTGGGACTGCTCCAGCAGCTCGTCGGTCCGGGCGTGGGCGATCAGCGAGCTGACGTTGACGCCGACCGTCTCGATGAACTGGTCGAGGAAGTCCCGGTGGATGCCGGTGAAGGGGCGCAGCGCGGCGAGTTCCAGGGCGCCCAGCACCTGGTCCTCGACGAGGATCGGCAGCACGATCAGGGCCGCGGCATCACCGGAGCCGAGTCCGGAGGAGATCGTCACGAAGCCGGGAGGCAGATCGTCCACGGCGATCGTGCGGCGGCTGAGCGCGGCCTGGCCGACCAGGGATTCGCCGAGCCGGAAGCGGACGGGGCGGCGCCCGGCCGGATCCGCCGGTGCACCGTACGAGGCGATCATGACGAGTTCGGGGCCGTTGCCGTCGTCGGTGTCCTCGCCGTACTCGGCCAGATAGAACGCGCCGTACTGGGCCGAGACCAGCGGCGGCACCTCGTGCATGATCATCCCCGCCACCCGGGTGAGGTCGCCGCTGCTCTGCATCAGGCCCGAGACCCGGGCCAGATTGGTCTTGAGCCAGTCCTGTTCCTCGTTGGCGCGGGTGGTTTCGCGCAGCGACTCGACCATGGAGTTGATGTTGTCCTTGAGGTCGCCGACCTCTCCCGGGGCCTCGACCGCGATGGACCGGGTCAGGTCGCCCTCGGCGACGGCGCTGGTCACCTCGGCGATCGCGCGGACCTGGCGGGTGAGGTTCCCGGCCAGCTCGTTGACGTTCTCGGTGAGTCGTTTCCAGGTGCCGGAGACGCCTTCGACCTCGGCCTGGCCGCCGAGCCGGCCCTCGCTGCCGACCTCCCGGGCGACGCGGGTGACTTCCGCGGCGAACGACGACAGCTGGTCGACCATCGTGTTGATGGTCGTCTTCAGCTCCAGGATCTCCCCGCGAGCGTCCACGTCGATCTTGCGGGTCAGATCGCCCCGGGCGACGGCCGTGGTGACCTGGGCGATGTTGCGGACCTGGTTGGTCAGGTTGGTCGCCATGGAATTGACGTTGTCGGTGAGGTCCTTCCAGGTGCCCGACACGCCCCGTACGGTCGCCTGCCCGCCCAGATCGCCCTCGGTGCCCACCTCGCGGGCCACCCGGGTGACTTCCTCGGCGAACGAGGAGAGCCGCTCGACCATCGTGTTGATGGTCTCCTTCAGCTCCAGGATCTCCCCGCGGGCGTCGACCCGGATCTTCTGGGTCAGATCGCCGCGCGCGACCGCCGAGGCGACCTGGGCGATCGACCGCACCTGGGACGTGAGGTTGTCGGCCATGGTGTTCACGCCGGTGGTGAGTTCCTGCCAGACGCCACCGACGCCCTTGACCCGGGCGTGGCCGCCGAGCCGGCCCTCGCCGCCGACCTCCGTGGCGACCCGGGTGACTTCCGAGGTGACCAGCGAGAGCTGGTCGACCATGCCGTTGTAGACCCCGGCGATCTCGCCCATGATGCCGACGGCGTCGTCGGGGAGCCGGGCGGAGAAGTCTCCGTCGCGTACGGCCGTGAGCCCGGCCAGGAGCTTCCTGAGTCCTTCTTCGCTCAGTGCCGCCGGTGGCCGGGCGTTCTCCAGAGCTCGGTCCCGCGGGTGCGGCCGAGAGTGACCGGATGCGTCCATCGCCGACCTCGTGTCGCTCGTTCGGCGTCCTCTGTCCACTCTCGACTCTCGCACGCGCCGCACGGGGCGACACCCCCGGATTCCGTCACGGCCGACGAGGTGCCGCAATCTCCGCCCACACCGCCTTTCCCGGTCCGCGCGGCACCGAGCCCCAGGCACGGGCGAGCCGCCCCAGCACGATCAGTCCGTGCCCGCCGGGCGTGGCGGGGTCGGCGTGGGGACGGGGGCGGGGCGCCACCGGGCTGGCGTCGGTGACCTCGACCCGGAGCCGTTCGGCGGTGCAGTGCAGGACCAGTTCCAGCGGTCCACCGGCGTGCAGGCAGGCGTTGGTGACCAGCTCCGAGACCACCATCAGCACGTCCTCGGCGACGGCACGCCGCTCCGCGTCCCGGTCCGCCGGGCCGTCCGGCGCCTCGTCCCAGGCGTACGGATCGTCGTACGCGCCGCCGTACGGGGGCTGCGCGGCGTCGCCGGGCGGGAGCCAGTCCCAGTCGGCCAGCGCCGCACGGCTGAAATCGCGGCAGCGCCCGACCACGCCCCGGGACCCGGAGAGGACGAGCCTGCGGGTCTGCCCCTGTGCCGGAAGGGCCGCGCTCACGGCTACTCCCGCCGTGGCTCCGCGAGAGCCTCACCGAGGCTCGCGTACCGGGGGAAGACCGCCCCGGCACCGGTGATCGCGAGCATCCGGGCCACCTGGGGACGCAGGGCCGCCAGCTCCACCGTGGCTTCGGTCTCCTGCGCCGCGAGCCGTGCGCGCAGCAGCACGTTCAGTCCCGTGGAGTCACAGAACAGCAGCTCGGAGCAGTCGACCAGGATCCTCCGTGCACCGCCGGCGATCCCCTCGTCCAGAGCCGCGCGCAGCGGCTCGGCCGTGTCGTGGTCGAGTTCGCCGCCGACTTCGATCACCACGATGTCCGGCTCGGGGCCCGGCCGCGTCCCGACAGTGAACCGGCCTGCGCCGCCGTGCTCCGGCCATCCGTCCCGTGCTGACACCATGCCCGGTTCTCCTGGTCCGTCCGGCCCCCGGTGACACACCCCCGACTATGGCATTCCCTCCCGTTCCCCGCTTCCGGTCGGCCGGGGGACCCGGGACGCCCTTTCCGGCGACCGACACGCGCTCGTGTGGCTGGGGCCTGTCCGGTGGATCAGGCTGGATCAGCGAGCGCCCGCCGCGAAGCGGCTGAGTCGCAGGGCATCGCGAGCCCAGCAAGATCTACCGGACAGGCCCTAAGGGCTGTCCCGTAATCCCCGGCGGGCGCACGACGACAGCTACGGCACCTCGCTGCGTTGTCGGATCGCCCGAATACGCCCAGTATGAG
>NZ_JBSGZO010000652.1:0-3823 GCF_053611045.1 Streptomyces sp. NPDC054841
GGCGAACATCGCCGCGTGCGGCCCTTTTTCACCCTTCTGTCGATCACAAATGTGAACTGAGGTCAATAATCCGAACAGTTTTACTTGCTCTTGACTCTTCGACGCGTTGTCGCGGCCGCTCAAATGGCCACACCATGAACGGCGTTCACAAGGCGGACCCCTGGAGGGGGACATGAACAGTCTCGACTGGACCGTGCTCATCGGCTACTTCGGCGTGATGGTCGCCATCGGTATCTGGTCCCACAAACGTGTGGACAACGTCAGCGACTTCTTCACGGCCGGCGGCAAGATGCCGTGGTGGCTGTCGGGCATCTCGCACCACATGTCCGGCTACAGCGCTGTCATGTTCACGGGTTACGCGGCCATCGCCTATACGTACGGCGTGACGTCGTACGTCACCTGGTCCTTCCCCATCGCCATCGGTATCGCCATCGGATCCCGGCTCTTCGCCCCACGCCTCAACCGGGTCCGTTCACGCCTGCACGTCGCCTCACCGCTCGAATACCTCAAGAGCCGCTACAACCTGCCCACCCAGCAGGCCCTCGCCTGGTCCGGCGTGCTCCTGAAGATCGTCGACGTCGGCGCCAAGTGGGCGGCCATCGCCACCCTGCTCTCCGTCTTCACCGGCGTCTCGCTCAACATGGGCATCCTGATCACCGGTGCGGTCACCGCCGTCTACTGCACGGTCGGCGGCCTGTGGGCGGACGCGCTCACCGAACTGGGGCAGTTCATCATCCAGTTCGTGGCCGGCATCGCGATGCTGATCGCCGTCATGGCCGAGCTGGGCGGCTTCAGCAGCCTCTGGAGCGTCTGGGACGAGCCGGTGGTGTCCGGCCACACCGAGCCGCTGGCCGGCCCGTACATGATGGTCTTCCTGATCGCGTACCTCTTCATCAAGACCTTCGAGTACAACGGCGGGATGTGGAACCAGGCCCAGCGCTACATGGCCACCGATTCCGCCAGGTCCGCCGAGCGCTCCGGCCGGCTGTCCGCCCTGCTCTGGCTGATCTGGCCGCTGGTGCTGTTCTTCCCGATGTGGGTGGCGCCGGTGATCCTGGCGGACGAGAAGAACGTCGTCCCGGCCGACTCGTACGCCGTCATGGCCGAACAGCTGCTGCCGCACGGCCTGCTGGGTTTGGTCGTCGTGGGCTTCTTCTCGCACACGATGGCGATGTGCTCCTCCGACGCCAACGCGATCGCGGCGGTCGTCACCCGCGACATCATGCCCGCCGTCTCCCGCAAGGTCCGCGAGTGGGACACGCGCGCCGGACTGCTCGCCGCCCGCTGGTCGACGCTCCTCTTCCTCGGCCTGTCGATGGCCATCGCGACCCAGGTCAACTCGGACTTCTTCGGTGACATCATCACCGTCGTCATCAAGTGGGTCGCGGGTCTGATGGGCCCGATCGCGATCCCGCTGATGCTCGGCATGCTCCCGTGGTTCCGCAGGAGCGGCCCGACGGCGGCGCTGCTGAGCTGGGGCCTGGGCCTGGTGACGTTCTGGCTGGTGAACTACCCGATCAGCTGGAACGTCGAGGGCGGCGTCCCGCTGCAGTACCAGGTGTCGATCCCGCTCGCGGTCTCGCTGGTGCTCTTCGTCCTGATCGGCTACGTGAAGCCGGAGGACACCCCGGAGCGGGACGGAATCCTCGCGCAGCTCAACCCCGGCGGGGACGGGGAAGGCGCGGCGGCCATCCCGCAGCCGGCCGCGGCGGGCGACACGGTGACGCAGCCGGCCGCGAAGGAGTAGTCGCGGCTCGGTGATCAGGGGTGAGCGGAGCCGGACGGGCCCGCCCACCCGTTCCGTCTCCGGTGACGTTCCGCGGTTCAGCCACGCGGGTAGCGCTGCAGCCAGCCCGGGGCCGAGACCGCCGGGCCGTGGAGGGCGGGGCCCTGGGTCATCTCCATGGCGAAGTCGTCGGCGAGCTCGAGGATGGTGGGGCGGCCCTCCAGCTCCGCGAGCCAGGCGGGGGGCAGGGCCGTCTCGCCGTGGAGGGCTCCCAGGAGGGCGCCGCAGACGGTGCCGGTGGTCTGGGAGGGGCCGTCGTGGTTGACGGCGAGGCGCAGGCCGTGGCGGATGTCCTCGCTGACGAGGGTGGCGTAGACGGCGACGGCGAGGGCGTCCTCGGCGTTGTTCGGGTCGCCGAGGGCGGCGATACGGGCGGGACTCGGGATGCCCTGGCGTACGGCGCCGAGAGCCTGCTTCAGGGCGTCGGTGACGGGCTGGTGACCGGGGCGGGGCGTGAGCAGGGCGAGGGCGCGCTGGACCGAACCGTCGACGGTCTCGCCACGGGCCAGGCCGTGCACGATGACGGCGAGGGCGCCGGCCGAGAGGTACGCGGTGGGGTGGCCGTGGGTCTGCGCCGCGCACTCGACGGCGAGCTGGCAGACCAGCTGCGGCTCCCAGCCCACGAGCAGTCCGAACGGCGCGGAACGGACGAGGGCTCCGGCGTCGCGCGCGGTGGGGTTCTTGGGCTTGTCGACGGTGCCGAGTGTCTCGTCGCCTAGTCCGGTGAGACAGGCGGGGGCCGGGTCGCGGCGGGCGTACAGCCATTCCTCGCGGGCGAGCCAGCCGTTGTCCTTGCGGCGCTCGTCGGGGCCCCAGTCGCGCTGGGTGGCCGCCCAGCGCAGATGGGCACGGTGCACATCGGTCGGCGGATGCCAGGCGCCGGTGTCGCGGCGCACCTGGGCGCGTATCAGCCCGTCGACGGTGAAGAGGGTCAGCTGGGTGGCGGCGGTGACGGCGCCGCGGCGGCCGTACGCGGGGACGAAGTCGGTGACACCCTCGGCGCCGTGACCGGCGCGTATCTCCTCGACCGTGAGCTCCGCGATTCCGGCGCCGAGCGCGTCGCCGATGGCCGCACCGAGCAGACAGCCGCGCACCCGGGCGCGGAAGTCCTGCTGTTCGGCACGGCCCCAGACGGCTGTGGCTGCTGTCGTCACGCGGAGTCCCCTCCCCTCTCGTGCGCAGCACTGTAATCGACCGCATGAGATCGGTTCATGGGCGGAATCAAGCCGGAACGGCTTGTGAAACGGAATGTGACCCGTCGCCCTTCAGGCCGGTTTTGATCACTGTTCATGAGGGATCTCCCGATGCGACGTGCGGTCCCGCAGGATCCTCCGGATGAGGGCGGGCAGCCGGGAGCGGTGCCCGGGCGGCCATCGCGGCCATCGGTGCGGCTGTAGGTAGGGGCCGAACGGGGGAAAACGGCCGGGCGAACAGCTCCTGCGAGGCGCCTGGCGAGCAGGGTCCACCAAGGTTTTCGGCATGTCTGTTCTCCCTTCCTCCCCGGCCCAGGACCTGAAGCCGCGCACCGACCAGGACTCCGGCGACGTCGACGGCACACGCGGCACCGAGGTCGCCGACGGCACGGGCGGCACCGGCGACACGGGCGGCACGGGCGGCACCCGCGCAGACCTGGACCTGGACCAGGACCATGCGCCGGAGGCCGCGCAACACCCGGAGCAGCCGGCCCCGGCCCCCGCGTCGCCCGGCGTGTGGATGTGGCCGGCGCTGGCCACCCTCGCTGCGGCGATGTACGGAATCGGCCGGCCGCTGATGTGGGGCGACGAGCTGACCAGCTGGGACGTGGCCTCCCGCAGCACCGGGCAGCTTCTGGCCACGGTCCAGCACGTGGACGCGGTGCTCGGTGCGTACTACCTCCTCCTGCACGGGTGGATGGGTGTCTTCGGGGACTCCGCCGCGGTCGTGCGTCTGCCCTCGGCCCTGGCCATGGCCGGTGCCGCCGCCTGCGTGGCACTGATCGGGCGGCGCCTGTTCGGCCGCCCCGCCGGGCTGGCGGGCGGCCTGCTGTTCGCCCTGATC
>NZ_JBSGZO010000653.1:0-3805 GCF_053611045.1 Streptomyces sp. NPDC054841
CCTCGAAAGACTGCCCGACAGGTCCTACGCCGCAGGCAGCTGCGGCGCGCCGGCGCCGAGCGCCGCGTGCAACAGCCCCGGCCAGTCGGGGATCTTCACCGAGCGGCGCCCCAGCGACCGGCCAAGCTCCGCCTCGGCCTCCTCGATCGCCAGCCAGCCCGGCCACTCGACCGGATGGAGGCCCGACTCCCGCAGCGCGGCGAGGGGTTCGCCCCTGAGCGGGCGAGCCGACAGCTCGGCGGCGTCCGCGAGCAGCGAGTTCACCGTCTCCTTGGCGCAGGACCTGTTCGTGCCGATCACTCCGGTGGGTCCGCGCTTGATCCAGCCGGCCACGTACTCACCGGGCGACGGCGCCCCGTCCCGCAGTATCCGCCCCGCCGCGTGCGGCACCGTCCCGCGGTTCGCGTCGAACGGCAGCCCGTCGAGCGGCACTCCGCGATAGCCGACGGCCCGCAGCACCAGCTGTGCCTCGATCTCCTCGTACGTCCCCGTGCCGCGCACACCGCCCGCGCCGTCCGGCACGGTGTGCTCGAAGCGCACCCCGCCCACCCGCCCGTCGGCCTCGAGCAGCTCCACCGGACGCAGGAAGAACCGCAGCCTGATCCGGCGTGTCCGCTCCCGCGCCGGGTCCTGACCGGCGGCCGCCCAGCCCCGTACGACTTCGACGTTGCGTCGGTTCACCGCGGGCAGGCCCGACGGGTCGGCGAAGCCGGGGTCCGGCGCGAGGTCGGACGGCTCCACCTCCACCCCGGCGTCCGGCAGCCCGCCCAGTTCGCGCAGCTCCTTCGTGGTGAACTTCGCCTGGGAGGGCCCGCGCCGTCCGACCATGTGCACCTCGCGCACCCGGCTGCCGGCCAGCGCGCCGAGCGCGTCGTGCGGCACATCGGTCGGACGCAGCTCCGCCGCGCCACGCGCGAGGATCCGTGTGACGTCGACGGCCACATTGCCGACCCCGATGACCACCGCGGACCGGGCGCCCAGGGCGAAGCCGCTTCCGGCCGCGTCCGGGTGTGCGCTGTACCAGGACACGAACTCGGTGGCCGAGTAGCTGCCGGGGAGGTCTTCGCCCGGCACGCCGAGCCTGCGGTCCCTCGCGGCCCCGACGCAGTACACGACCGCGTGGTACAGCTCCAGCAGCCGTGCGGGCGCCGGCCCCCGGGAGCCCACCTCGACATTGCCGATGAAGCCGATCCGCTCGTCCTCCAGGACCGTCCGGAGGTTGTTCTGCAGGGACTTGATCTTCTCGTGGTCGGGCGCGACTCCGTACCGCACGAGCCCGTAGGGGCACGGGAGCCGGTCCAGCACGTCGACATGGACATCGGGTACCAGGGACTGCTGGACAAGGGCCTGGGCGGTGTACACCCCGCTCGGGCCAGAACCGACGACGGCGACTCGAAGCACGGTTGCGCTCCTTCCCGCAGGGTGCCTCCAGCATTGCACTCGGCGCGGCGCCCGGGGAGTCTCACATCGCGCGCATACGGCTGATCTCAGCCGTCTGCTGTGCGACCACGTCGTTCGCCATCTCCTCCACCGCGACGTTGTTCCCCTCGGAGAGCGCATTCGACGCCATCGTCACCGCCCCCTGGTGGTGGGTGATCATCAGCTTCAGGAACAGCTCGTCGAAGGCCTTGCCCTTCGCCGCCCGCAGCTGTGCCAGCTGCTCCGTGGTCGCCATCCCGGGCATCGACGCGTGCGTGTGCGCGCCGTGAGGTTCCCTCGCCGCGGCGGCGGCGTTGGCCTTCAGCCACCCCTGCATGGCACCGATCTCCGGCTGCTGTGCGGCGGCGATCCGTTCCGCGAGCCGCTTCACCGGGTCGCTGCCGGCCCGGTCCGGCGCCAGGCCGGTCATCTCCAGGGCCTGGCCGTGATGGGTGATCATCATCCGGACGTACTCGACGTCCGCCGAGTTGGGGCTGTCGTCCGGCGCCGCCATCTTGGCCTCTTCGGGCGACAGCGTCTTCGCGGGCTCGCCCGGCTTGCCGGGGGCCACGACGGAAGGGCCGCCGGCACTCCTGCCCCGAGTGGGGCCGTCGGACCCCGACTCGCAGGCGCCCAGGGCGAGTACGGCGGCCGCGACCGTCGCCGTGATTCCGATGACGTGCCTGTTGCCATCTTTTGATATGGGCATGCTAAGGACGATACTGCCCCGGGCGGTACACCGTTCAACCACGAGCGGAACCAAGGGAGGACGCAGTGACCCCGTTGCACACCACCCGCGTGCGGCGCAGACGTCTGGGCGTGGCGGCAGCCGCGGCCGGGCTGCTGGCCACACTGCTGGCGGCCGGACCCGCGGCCGCCACACCGGACCCGGGAGACGCCCCGAACCAGGGGACCGTCTCCTCGGCACGGACGGCCGAGGCCGAGGCCGCGATCGCGAGCGGCGAGATACCCGGCGTGGACGAGGAAGTCCACAGCGACAACATCAGACATGTCGTCAGCATCCCCAAGGAGGCCCTCCAGGGCGTCAACTCCGATCTGGCCTTCCAGGGCAAGTACGCCTTCGCGGGCAATTACGACGGCTTCCGTATCTTCGACATCAGCAATCCGAAGGCCCCGAAGACCGTCGCCCAGGTCCTGTGCCCCGGATCGCAGAACGACGTCTCCGTGTCGGGGAATCTGCTCTTCCTCTCCACCGACTCCTCCCGCAGCGACAACTCCTGCGCCAGTACGACACAGCCGGCGACGGAGAAGTCGTCCTGGGAGGGCATGAAGATCTTCGACATCAGCGACAAGAGCAACCCGAAGTACGTCGCCGCTGTCGAGACCGCGTGCGGCTCGCACACGCACACCCTGGTGCCCGAGCGGCGCAACGTCTACATCTACGTGTCCTCGTACTCGCCCAACGCCGCCTTCCCGGACTGCCAGCCGCCGCACGACGGAATCTCCGTCATCAAGGTGCCGCGCAACGCCCCCGAGAAGTCCGCGATCGTGAACTTCCCCGTACTGTTCCCGGGCGAGGGCCCGGACGGCGGCGGCAACCCCGGCGGTCCCACCAACCCGGGCGTCTCCAAGACCACCGGCTGCCACGACATCACGGTGCTGCCCTCCAAGGACCTCGCCGCGGGTGCCTGCATGGGTGACGGAATCCTCTTCGACATCAAGGACCCCGAGCACCCGAAGGTCATCGACCAGGTCCAGGACAACGTCAACTTCGCGTTCTGGCACTCGGCGACGTTCAGCCAGAACGCCGACAAGGTCGTCTTCACCGACGAGCTGGGCGGCGGCAGCGGTGCCACCTGCAACGCGGTGATCGGACCCAACCGCGGAGCCGACGGCATCTACGACATCGTCGGCAAGGGCGACCGGCGCAAACTGGTCTTCCGCAGTTACTTCAAGATCGACCGTCACCAGGCCGACACCGAGAACTGCGTGGCCCACAACGGCTCGCTGATCCCGGTCAAGGGCCGCGACATCATGGTCCAGGCCTGGTATCAGGGCGGGGTCTCGGTGTGGGAGTTCACCGACTCGGCCAAGCCCAGGGAGATCGCGTACTTCGAACGTGGTCCGCTCGCCACCGACCGCATCGTCACCGGCGGCTCCTGGTCGGCGTACTACTACAACGGCTACATCTTCTCGAACGACATCGCCAAGGGCTTCGACGTCCTGAAGCTCGACGACCGCCGTACCGACCCGGCGAAGCGGGTCCGGATGCACGAGCTGAACGTGCAGACGCAGCCGGACTACTTCGATTAGGCGGTCCAGGCGGTCCAGTCGGATCAGTCCGACGCAATCGACGACTGGTCAGCCCCGCTGAGGCGCTGTTCCGAGCCGTTGTGACGCTTCCCGCCCGGCGGCGCCTCGCCGG
>NZ_JBSGZO010000654.1:0-3796 GCF_053611045.1 Streptomyces sp. NPDC054841
CTTGCGATGCGTCCCCTCGGCCCTCCGGGCCTGGGGAGACCCCATGCACCGGACGCCGCGAGCTTCCCGGCAAACCTTTCCGGCCACAGCACTAGTCCCATTGTGGGGCGGCGGCGTAGGGACCGCAGCCCGGCCGGGCTGCGCCGCGATCCCCGCCGCCCGGCCCCGTTCGGATCGCGGGGGACGTCCGGCCGGGGCCACCATGGCAGGAAGTGCGGGGGCGGAGGCGGGAGGTCGTACGGTGCGTGCCCTGCTCCTCCCGGTCCTCTTCGCACTGGCCTCGGCCCTCAGCAACGCCGTCGCCACCGTGTTGCAGCGCCAGGCCGCGATGAGCGTGCCGAGCTCCACCGGCTTCCGCGCGGGCCTGATGCTCGATCTGCTGCGGCGCCCCGGCTGGCTGGTGGGAATCCTCGCCGTGATCGCCGCAGGCGTGTGCCAGGCCCTCGCCCTGAACACCGGGCCGCTGACGGTCGTTCAGCCGCTCTTCGTCCTGGAACTGCCGCTCACGCTGATCGTGGCCTCGCTCCTGATGCGCCAGCACGTCGCGCGCATCGGGTGGGTGGCCGTGACCTGCGTGGTGGTGGGTCTCGGCGTCGCCCTCGTGGCCCTGTCCCCCGTGGGTAACCGCACCCATGTCCCCACGGACCGCTGGATCCCCGCCCTCGCCGTGTGCGGGGGAGCGGTCGTCGTACTCGCCGCCGCGGCGCTGCGACGGCCCCCTGGCCGGGCCCGTGCGGTCTGTCTGGGTGCGGCCACCGCCGTCTGCTTCGCGCTGACCGCGGCCCTGATGAAGCAGGCGACACACATCCTGGACGACGACGGAGCCGCGGCTTTCTTCACCGCCTGGCAGACGTACGCCTTCGCGGTGGCCGGAGGGGGCGCGCTCTTCCTGCTGTCGAACGCGATGCAGGCGGGGCCGCTGGTCGCGTCCCAGCCCGCCATCACGCTCGGCGACGCGATGGTGAGCCTCGTTTTCGGCGTGACGCTGTACGAGGAGCATGTCCGTTCCGGCTGGTGGGTGCTGCCGCAGCTGGCCGGCTTCGCGCTGATCGCGATGGGCGCGATCGCCCTCGCCCGTATCCCGCTCACCCGGTCCGTGGTCGCGCCCGGGGAGCAGGACGGCGCACGTCCTCAGGCCGCGCCTCCTCAGGCCGCGCCTCCGCCGACCGCGCCTCCTCAGGCCGCGCCTCCGCCGACCGCACCTCCTCCAGCCGCGCCGCCGCCGCCGTGAGCAGCATGTCGAGCGCCCTTGGGTAGGCGCTGAGATTCATGTCCGCCACCAAATGCCGTGCCGTGGCGGCGATATGGGGGTGGGTCTCGGCGGGCAGCCCGGCGTACGTCGACCGCCATGCCGCCTCGTCCGCCTCCCGTGCGGCCGCCGGCAGCGCTGTGGCCGCCGAGTCCAGGGCCGCGAACGCCAGGGCCTGGTCGACGAAGGCGTGGTAGATCTGTACCGCCTCGGCGTCGGGGAACCCCGCCCCGCGCAGCACGCCGATCATCGTCTCCACCGCCCGGATCTCATGCAGCCGGCCCGTCACCCGGCAGGCGCTGAGCACCGCCGCCTGCGGATGTGCGAGGTAGTCGGCGTGCATCCGCAGACCCATGGCCTGCAGATCCGCGCGCCAGTCACCGGTCGGCCGCCAGGCGCGCACCGTACGGCCGATCAGCTCGTCGGCGATGGCGAGCAGCAGCTCGTCGGTGTCCCGGAAGTACCGGTACAGAGCGCTCGGGTCGGCGCCCAGCGCGAGGCCGAGGCGGCGGACCGTGAGCGCGTCGGCGCCGTGCTCCTTCATCAGCCGCAGGGCCGTCTCGACGATCAGCTCCTCGGACAGCACGACGCCCTGCTTGGTCGGGCGTCTGCGCCGCCGCGCCGCCGGTGGTACGACGCGTTCACTCATCGGCGTCCTCCTCACCCAGGGCCCGTCTTCCGGATCATGCCGGGCCGACCGTCCGGTCGGGGCCATGGCCCCGCACCTTATGACAACGCCATTGACGTGTGAAGTGCACCGCCAGTTTCATGTGCGGTCACCGGGGCCGGCCAGGCCCCTTCGGTGCGAGCGGAGCTGGCCATGACAGTGAAGAAGACACCATACGGCGCGGATACTCCCGCCCACGCCTCCCTGCGCAAGTCCCTCGGCGTCGTGGACGGCGTCGCCATCGCCGCCTCCAGTACGGCAGCGACCACCAGCATCGGCATCGGCCTCGGCGTCACGGCCGCAGTGGTCGGGCTGCATCTGCCCGCGATCATGCTGGTGGCCTTCCTGCCCATTCTCGGCATCGCCGGTGCCTTCTCCCGGCTCAACCGGGTCGAGCCGAACGCGGGCAACGGCTATGTCTGGGTCGGCCGTTCGCTCACTCCCTGGCTCGGCTTCCTCGTCGGCTGGCTGGCCATCGTCGCCACGGTCGTCTTCCTCGCCTACACCACGGCCGTCACCGGGTCCACGATCCTCCAACTGGCCGGACAGGCCGGTCTCCACGACGTGGCAGGACTCGTGCTGGACCCGGACTCCACGGCCCAGGCGACCGCGGTGGGCATCCTGGTCCTGGTCGCCGTCACCCTCACCGCGGTCACCGGCGTCCGCACCGCGGCCAGGCTGCAGGGCTGGCTGCTGGTCTTCGAGTACCTGGTGCTGCTGGGCTTCTGCGGCTACGGCATCGTCACCGGGCCGCACGCCTTCAGCCTGGACTGGTTCAACCCCCTCGCCATACCTTCGCCGTCCGCGCTCGCGCAGGGTCTGCTGATCTCGGTCTTCTGCTACTGGGGCTTCGATGCGGCGTTCACCGTGAACGAGGAGGTCCGGGATCCCCGCGACGCGTCCCGTGCCGGGATCACCACCCTGTTCACGATGCTGGCGCTCTTCCTGCTCGGCTCGGTCGCCTTCCAGCGCGTACTGAGCGAGGAGGAGCTGGCGGGCAACGGCGCGCAGGGGCTGGCGTTCTTCGCCGAACGGCTGGCGTCCCAGCCGCTGGCCGCGCTGCCGCTGGTGGCCCTCATGTTCTCCGCCGTCGCCTCGCTCCAGGCCGGCGTGATCCCGGCCGCCCGGGGCATGTTCGCGATGAGCCGGGACCGTACCGTCGGGCCCGTCTGGTCCAGGGTCAGCCCCCGGTACGGGACACCCGCGGCCGGAACCCTGGTCATCGGCGCCCTCGCGGCCACCGTGGCCGTCCTGTCGCTGGTCATCCCCCAGCTCGCCGACCTGATCCTGGCGGCGGTCAACGCGATCGGCATCGTCGTCGCCCTCTCCTACGCCCTCATCGCCCTGGCCGCCGCCGTACGGTTCCGCGGACTGCTGCGCGAGAGCTGGTGGGAGGGCGTGCGCGCGGTGATCCTGCCCGCGCTCAGCGCCGCCGCACTGCTCGCACTCGGCGGCTACCTCGCCTGGTCCTTCTACGACTCGGCCGACCACTTCGAGGTCAGCCCGGACAACGGCTGGTTCATGCTGCTGGTCCCGGGACTCATGATCGTCTCCGGGATCGTGGCCGCCGCCTTGGCCAAGTGGGGCCGCAGGTCTGCGTACTTCCGTACCGGCCGCGGCACCGATGCCGACGACGTCCGGCTGCTCACCGACGAGCCGGCCACCACCGTCTGACCCGCTGGCCCGCTGACCGCCTGACTGCCCGACCACAGAAACGGAACGCTGCATGCACTCCCGCCACGCCGACCTCGTCTTCACCGGCGGCCCCGTCCTCACCCCCGGCACTGCGGCCGCCGACGGCCGGCCGACCGCGGTCGCCGTCACCGGCGACCGCATCACCGCCGTCGGCGACACCCACGACGTACAGGACCTGATCGGCC
>NZ_JBSGZO010000655.1:0-3791 GCF_053611045.1 Streptomyces sp. NPDC054841
CTGCGCTGGCCGATGTGGTGGGCCGGCACGAGAGTCTGCGGACGGTGTTCCCGGAGGCCGACGGTGAGCCGCGTCAGCAGGTGCTTGACGTCGCCGGGGTGTGGGCGGGGCTTGATGTGCGGGAAGTGGCGCGTGAGGAGTTGGGCGAGGCGTCGGCGGCCGAGGCCGGCCGCGGCTTCGACCTGTCGGCCGAGATCCCGGTGCGGGCCGTCCTGTTCCGCACAGCCCCCGCCGAACACCTGCTGTTGCTCGTGGTGCATCACATCGCCTGGGACGGCTGGTCCGTGGCGCCCCTGGCGCGTGATGTGTCGCGGGCGTACACGGCTCGGTGTGCGGGTCGGGTGCCGCAGTGGGACGGGTTGCCGGTGCAGTACGCGGATTACACGCTGTGGCAGCGGGAGTTGCTGGGTGACGAGGCGGATCCGGGGAGTCTTTCGGCACGGCAGTTGGCGTACTGGCGGGAGAGTCTTGCGGGTGCGCCGGAGGAGTTGGTGCTGCCGTTCGACCGTCCGCGTCCTGCGGTGACGTCGCACCGGGGTGGCACTGTGCCGTTCCGGCTGGATGCGCGGGGGCATGAGGGTCTGCTGCGGCTGGCGCGTGACGGCGGGGCGTCGGTGTTCATGGTGCTGCAGGCGGCGCTGGCGGCGTTGTTGTCGCGGATGGGTGCCGGTGAGGACATTCCCATCGGTTCGCCGATCGCGGGCCGTACGGACGAGGCGCTCCACGAGCTGGTGGGGTGCTTCATGAACACGCTGGTCCTGCGCACGGACGTGTCGGGCGATCCGACCTTCCGCGAACTCCTCGGACGGGCACGGGAGACCTCCCTTGCCGCATACGCCCACCAGGACGTGCCGTTCGAGCGGCTGGTCGAGGTACTCGACCCGCAGCGGTCGATGGGACGCAATCCGCTGTTCCAGGTCATGCTCGTGCTGCAGAACAACGCACAGGCACATCTGAGTCTGCCCGGAGTGGAGGCGGCCTTCGAGCCGCCGGCCGCCGACGCCGTCAAATTCGACCTGTCCTTCTTCCTGACGGAGAGCCACGACACGAACGGAGCCCCCACCGGACTCGACGGCTTCCTGGAGTACAGCGCGGACGTGTTCGACGAGACGACCGCGCAGTCGCTGGCGGCCCGTCTGGTGCGTGTCCTGGAGCAGGCCGCGCAGGATCCCGACCTGCCGCTGGGCCGGCTGGAGGTGCTGTCCGAACCGGAGCGCCACCAGGTGCTCGTGGAGTGGAACGACACCTCGGGCGGCAATCCGTCCACCACGCTGCCGGCGCTCTTCGAGGCACAGGCCGCGCGCACCCCGGACGCACTCGCGGTGCTCGCCGGTGACACGGAGCTGTCCTACGCCGAGCTGGACGCGCGGGCCAACCGGCTCGCCCGGCAGCTCATCGGGCTCGGGATCGGCCCCGAGCAGAAGGTGGCGCTGGCCCTGCCGCGGTCGGCGGAGATGCTCGTCGCGCTGCTCGCCGTACTGAAGAGCGGCGCCGCCTACCTGCCGATGGATCTGGCCTACCCGGCCGACCGGATCCGGCTGATGCTCGACGACGCCGGCCCCTCGCTGCTGCTCACCGACACTCCGACCGCCGAAGCGCTGCCAAAGACCCCGCTGCCGCGGCTGCTCGTGGACGACCCCACGGTCCGGCGGACGTCGGCCGGGCTCCCGGGCACGGTCGTGACCGACGCCGAACGGACATCCCGGCTGCTGCCCGAGCACCCCGCCTTCGTCATCTACACCTCGGGCTCGACCGGGCGGCCCAAGGGCGTACTCGGACTGCACCGCGCCCTGGTCAACAGGCTGACCTGGTTCGCGGAGGAGTTCCCCGCCCAACGGGGCGCCGCGATCTGCGCGAAGTCACCGGTCAGCGTGATCGACGGCATCACGGAACTGCTGGCTCCGCTGCTGTCCGGCGGATCGACCGTCATGGTCGACGCCGACACCGCACGCAGCGTGCCCGAGCTGGCGGCGGCCGTGATCCGGCACGGCATCGCACGGCTCACCGTCGTGCCCAGCCTGCTGAACGCGTTCATCGACAGCGGCGCGCTCGCCCGCATGGACGGCTGCGCGGTGTGGATCTGCAGCGGGGAACAACTCCCCACCACTTCCGTCGACAGGTTCAACGAGATCCAGCCCTCGGCACGGTTGGTCAACTTCTACGGCGCCTCGGAAGTCGGCGCCATCGCGACTCGCGGCGACGTCCGCGCCTCCGCGACCGGATCCGACACCCTGATCGGCCGCCCGATCTGGAACACGCGGGTGTTCGTGCTGGACGAGCGGTTGCGTCCGGTGGCCCCGGGTGTTGCGGGTGACCTGTATCTGTCGGGTGCGGGTCTGGCGCGTGGGTATGTGGGCCGGGCCGGGCTGACGGCGTCGCGGTTCGTGGCGTGCCCGTTCGGGTCCGGGGAGCGGATGTACCGGACCGGGGATGTGGTCCGGTGGACCGCCGACGGGCAGTTGGTGTTCCTCGGGCGGGCCGATGAGCAGGTGAAGGTCCGTGGGTTCCGGGTCGAACCCGGCGAGGTCGAGGCGGCGCTGGCGGCGCACCCCTCCGTGGGCCAGGCCGTGGTGACTCTCCGCTCCGACGGCCCCGGTGGCGAGGCACTCGTCGGCTATGCCGTACCCGCATCCGCCGGGGACGACGTCGATCCCCTCGCGGTACGGGAGTTCGTCGCGGAGCGACTGCCGGAGCACATGGTGCCGTCGGTGATGGTGCTGGAGTCGCTGCCGCTGACACCGAGCGGAAAGGTGGACCGCAAGGCTCTGCCGGCACCGGACTTCGCCGCTCTGGTGTCCTCCCGCGAGCCGCGCAACCCGGTCGAGGAAGTCCTGTGCGGACTGTTCGCGGAGGTCCTGGGCCTGTCGCGGATCGGCATCGACGACAGCTTCTTCGACCTGGGCGGACACTCCCTCCTCGCGACCAAGCTCATCAGCCGGACACGCTCGGCGCTGGGCACGGCACTGTCGATCCGGGACGTGTTCGAGGCCCCGACCGTCGCCGGACTCGCCGGCAGGCTGGGCGAGGAACACACGTCCCGGCCCGTACTGCGCCGGGCGACCCGGCCCGGCACACTGCCGTTGTCGTCCGCCCAGCGCCGGCTGTGGTTCCTGAACCGGCTGGAAGGTTCCCACTCGGCGGCCTACAACATGCGCTTCGCCGTACGGCTGTCCGGTGAGCTGGATGTGGCGGCGCTGGATGCTGCGCTGGCCGATGTGGTGGGCCGGCACGAGAGTCTGCGGACGGTGTTCCCGGAGGCCGACGGTGAGCCGCGTCAGCAGGTGCTTGACGTCGCCCGGGTGTGGGCGGGGCTTGAAGTGCGCGAGGTGGCGCGTGAGGAGTTGGGCGAGGCGTCGGCGGTTGAGGCCGGCCGCGGCTTCGACCTGTCGGCCGAGATCCCGGTCCGGGCCGTCCTGTTCCGGACCGGTCCGGACGAGCACGTACTGCTGATGGTGGTGCATCACATCGCTGCCGACGGATGGTCGCTCGCCCCCCTGGCGCGTGATGTGTCGCGGGCGTACACGGCTCGGTGTGCGGGTCGGGTGCCGCAGTGGGACGGGTTGCCGGTGCAGTACGCGGATTACACGCTGTGGCAGCGGGAGTTGCTGGGTGACGAGGCGGATCCGGGGAGTCTTTCGGCGCGGCAGTTGGCGTATTGGCGGGAGAGTCTTGTGGGTGCGCCGGAGGAGTTGGTGTTGCCGTTCGACCGTCCGCGTCCTGCGGTGACGTCGCACCGGGGTGGCACTGTGCCGTTCCGGCTGGATGCGCGGGGGCATGAGGGTCTGCTGCGG
>NZ_JBSGZO010000656.1:0-3790 GCF_053611045.1 Streptomyces sp. NPDC054841
GAAAACCGGTGCGGGGCCGGCCGGGCGTGGGGGGAGGGCCGGGCCGCTTCTGTCTTCACCGCCGTGCCTGCACGAACTTCACCGCCCTGCCTGCACGAACTTCACCGGCCCTGCCCGCACGAAGCCACGAGCACGTGGGCCATTACGCACCGCGCAACCATTGGCCCATGCGCCTGGCAGGAGCATGATGAGGCGGCTGGTTCCCGGGATACCAATGGATACGGATGGGGTGTGTGCCGCGGTGGTGCCTCGAATACGCAGCTTCGCGCTGGTCGCTGTGGGCGCGCTGGTGCTGGCGCCGCTGGCGGGCTGCGGGCCCCAGGGGGACCCCGGGGCCGGGCGGGCGGCGAACGCTCCCGCCGGCTCCTCCCTCGCGGGCAAGGCCGCCCCGCCGGCCCTCCCCGTGCCGCACGGTGACGGCAGCCGCGTCCCGGACGACTTCAACGGCGACGGCCACCGCGATCTCGTCCTCGACGACCTGGTCAAGGCGGCGGGCGCGGGCCACGACGACGACGCGGGCATCGGCATCGTCTACGGCTCCGCCAAGGGCGTCCCGACCCCCTCGGTACGCCGCCTCCTCACCCCCCGCGCGAACGGCGCCCGCGTCGCCGGCACACTCCCCTCCGCCTTCGACGCCGCCACCTCCTGCGACCTCGACAAGGACGGCTTCAGCGACCTGATCGTGGCCACGGACCCCCCGTACAACGGCATCGGGCGCCCGCCCGTCCCCCTCCAGCTGCTGTTCGGCGGCCCGGCCGGCCTCGGCGGCAAGGCGGTCGTCCTCCGCATCCCCGATCAGGCGCGCTACGGCAACGAATGGCCCGACCACCCCGTCTGCGGCGACTACGACGGCGACGGCGCCCAGGACCTGGCGGTCACCGCGAGCGGCGGCCAGGTCAGCTATCTGCGCGGCCCGTTCACCCGCGCCGGCGCCCCGCGCGCCGCCGAGCCCCCGGTCCCGGGCGCCGGCCCCGTACTCGCCGCGCCCGCCCCCGACGCCGACCCGAACGGCGACGGCTACGACGACCTCGTCCACTCCACCCGCCCCCTCACCCCCGGCACGGCGGCCAGGGGCAAGCTGCTGCTGGGCGGCCCGAACGGCCCCGGCCGCCCCGGCGGTACGTACCGCTTCCAGGCCGTCAGCCTGCCGCCCGCGCCCCCGCTCCCGGCCGGCGAGGCCGCCGCCACCACCGAGCTCCTCCGGTACGCGGACTTCGACGGCGACAAGCGCGCGGATGTCGTGACGCGTACGCACAGGGGCGAGAAGGCCGATGTCATCGCGGTCTACCCGGCGTCCGGAGACCGCACCCACCCCTTGATCACCTTCAGCACGTCGATCTTCCTCGCGCCGGCCTCCGGCTGACCCCCCAGGGGTCCCCTAGGGGATGTCACAGGTCGGCCGCAAAGGCCCCCCTCTTCCCCGGCCCCGGACACCGGACACCGCGGGAACGGGTACGTTCGAATGCGTGGCTGGATTCAGGATCGGACGCGGCCGGGACAACAACCGCACCCCGCACCCGCAACAACAACCGCAGCAGGCAGCGCCTCCGCCGCCGTACGGACAGTACGGAGGCGGCGGGGCCGCGCCCCCTTACCCACCGCAGCAGCAGTGGCCGCAGACGGGCGGCGGGCAGCAGCAGCCCCACGGCGAGCCGGAGTACTTCGGCGACCCGTACCCGCAGCAGCACCACGGACCGCAGGGCGGCGCACCGTACGGCCCCGGCCCCGGTGACCCGTACGCCAACAACCCCGGTCACACCCAGGCCTTCAGCGTCGACGAGGACGCCTACGGCGGCGGCTCCACGTACCGCGCCGGCACCGCTCCCGCGCCCGCGGGCCCGCGCCTGCACTGGAAGGAGCTGCTGAGCGGCATCGTGCTGCGCCCGGGCCCCACGTTCCTGCAGATGCGGGACTACCCGGTCTGGGGTCCGGCGCTGGTCGTCACGTTCGTCTACGGCCTGCTCGCGATCTTCGGCTTCGACCAGACCCGCGAGGAGGCGATCAACGCGCCGTTCTCGACCGCGCTCGTCTCCGTACTCGTCACGGGCGTGGCCTTCGTCATCGGCAGTCTGATCCTCGGCGCGGTCACCCACACCCTGGCCCGCCAGCTCGGCGGCGACGGCGCCTGGCAGCCGACCGTCGGCCTCTCCATGCTGATCATGTCCCTCACGGATGCACCGCGGCTGCTCTTCGCCCTCTTCCTGGGCGGCGAGAACTCGCTGGTGCAGGTGGTGGGCTGGGTGACCTGGCTGGCGGCGGGCGCGCTGTTCACGTCGATGGTGAGCAAGTCGCACGACCTGCCGTGGCCGAAGGCGCTGGGCGCGTCGGCGCTCCAGCTGATCGCGCTGCTGTCGATCATCAAGCTCGGCACGATCTGAGCCGGAGAACGATGAAAGGGCCCCCGCCGCAAGGCTGGGGCCCTTTTTCACATGCGTGTCCACGCCCACGGGACTGGTTGGTCCCTCGCCGCCGCGGCGTTCCCGGCGCGCCGTGCGGGCGTCCCGGACGCGGTCCCGGGGGCGATCTTGACCCGTCGGCCGGAGAATGATTCCGGCGGACTCGCTCTCAGGCGACGGCGTGCTCCGAGGTTCCGGGGTCTGGAGGTCGTGGGCCATGCAGTCACGAACTCGTGGCCATCCGTAACGTAGCGGCGCGGCTGAGAGCCGCCTGCCCGAAAGGCTGATCGGTGATGGCGGACGAGCGAGCCGAACGCATCGCGGAGTTCATCAGGCCGCTGCGGGTGAAACCGGGCTCGAAGGTGAACCTGGGCCGGGACTTCGATCCCCGCTACAGGGCCGGCCTGAAGAAGCGCGAAGGGGTCGAGCTGCTGCAGACCGGGGTGTCCCTGCTGGCCGAGTACCAGGAGCGGCTGGCCGCCCAGGACACGTACGGCGTGCTGCTCTGTCTCCAGGCGCTCGACGCCGGGGGCAAGGACGGGACGATCCGCCACGTCATGAGCGGCGTCAATCCCCAGGGCGTGCGGGTCAGCAGCTTCAAGGTGCCCTCCAGCGAGGAACTCGACCACGACTACCTGTGGCGTTACGCCCGTCGGCTCCCCGCGCGCGGAGAGATCGCCATCTTCAACCGCTCGCACTACGAGGAAGTTCTCGTGGTGCGCGTGCACTCCGAGAACCTCGTCCGGCAGAAGCTGCCGGACGACGCGCGCGGGCCGGGTGTGTGGGACCGCCGCTACCGCGAGATCAACAACTGGGAGCGCTACCTCACGGACAACGGGTTCAAGGTGGTGAAGATCTTCCTGAACCTCTCCAAGGAGGAGCAGCGCATCCGCTTCATGAAGCGGATCGACCTGCCGGAGAAGAACTGGAAGTTCTCCGCGGCCGACGTCCGGGAGCGGCGCCGGTGGGACGACTACCAGCACGCGTTCTCCGAGATGCTGTCGGCAACCAGCACGAAGTGGGCGCCCTGGTACGTCGTGCCGGCGGACCGGAAGTGGTTCGCGCGGATATGCGCGGCGGCGGTGCTCGCGCACACGCTGATGGACATCGATCCCCAGTACCCCGAGGTGGGAGAGGAGGTCCGGAGGGATCTGCTCGCGACCAAGCGGGAGCTGGAGCAGGAGGCCCCCGCAGGGGCCCCGGCCGATCCGTATGCCTCCCGGCATCCGGCGGCCGCCCGGGCCGGGAGAGACGGAGGCACACGCGCACGCGGCGCCGATCGGCCGGCGGAGAAGAAGCGCGGCTAAGGGCTGTCCCGTAATCCCCGGTGGATCAGCGCGCGGCGTCAGATGCGGTGCATCGCAAGGCGGAGGGTCGTCCTCATACTGGGCGTA
>NZ_JBSGZO010000657.1:0-3772 GCF_053611045.1 Streptomyces sp. NPDC054841
ATGTCGACGTAGACGGTGTCCTCCGTGAACCGCTTGACGTCTCCCTCGCGGGTCACGTCACCGAGGTGGCGTGCGGAGCCCGCCACGTACACCTGCCGCAGGCCCAGGTAGGCGTAGGTCTTGGGGTCGAGGAGGATTTCGGTCCGGCTGATCGGCCACTCCCGGCCCCCGGAACGCGACGTCGGGTTCCCGTTCATGTACGTCACGGCCACGGCGGGTCGGCCGACCGCATCCTTGACCTGGTGCTCGGCGACCTCGACACCAGGAATGCCGACGAGCGCGCGGTACAGCGCGGCCCGGGCACGTGGCGCCGCGAGGGGGAATTGGAGCAACTGCTGGACCCTCGAGATGTCGCCCACGGCCTGCGTGGGGTACACGGCCCTGGGGTCGTTGAGCTCCTTTCGGAGCATCGTCAGGACCTCATCGGGGTCATCGGGCAATCTGGCGAGCAGAGCCTGCTTGGCCGCAGGTGTCCGGGCCCCGCTCTCGGGGGTCCACTCCCAGGGCTTCAGCTGCTTCTGGCCGTTGTACGAGAAGTAGATCTTTCGGCTTCCGTACCCGTACCAGTACTCGCCCTTCTTGTCCCAGTCGCCGGGACCGCTCCCTCCGTGCCAGGAAAAACCCGAGACATCCGGCTTGGCCACGCCGTACCGGTCCTTCACGAAGATCTTCTCGTAGATCCACTGGTCCGGCCGCGGGTCGACGGCCGGCATCGACTCGTCCTTCCCCCCGGAACCGAGCAGGGTCGTGAGAACCGCCGCCGCCGTCACCGCCGCCGCCGCGCCCACCGCCGCGAGCCGCCAGCCGGGGCGCCTCCGCCGCGGGCCGGCGATCTCGTCCAGCAGGCGCCGTCGCGCCGGGGTGAGCCGGGCGTGGTCGGGCACCGGGGCATCGGCGCGGAGGTCCCGTACCGCTGTCATCTCATCCATGGCCGGTCACCTCGTGAAGATCGTGTACGAGCGTGGGGTCCGCGCCGCCCAGCGCCTCCCTTACCTTGCGGCGGGCCCGGTTGAGCCGGGAGCGGACCGTGCCCACGGGTATGGAGAGGGCGTCCGCCACCTCCTGGTAGCCGAGGTCGGCCCAGGCGACCAGCAGCAGGACGTGCCGGTCACCGGAGGACAGCGCAGCGAGCGCGGCGGCCAGCGGGCCCGTCGTGGCCTGGGCCGACACCCGGGCGTCCGCGCGGTCGGACCAGGACTCGGCGACCGGGTCGTGGCCGGTCCGGGCCAGCGCCTTCAGGGCCCGGACCTCGGCGCGGCGCTGCTTGCCGATGAGGTTCGCGGCGATGCCGTAGAGCCAGGGCCGGGCGCTCGGCCGTGTGAGGTCGTAGCACGCACGCGTACGGAAAGCGGCGAGGAAGGTGTCGGCGGTGATGTCGTCGGCCGCGCCGTCGCCGAGCCGCCGTGCGGCGTAGCGGTGGATGTCGGCGGCGTGCCGCTGGTAGAGCTCGGCGAAGAGCTCGGGCCGTTCCAGGGACCGGGCGATCACCGAAGCGTCCTCGCCGGGTCCGTCGGGTGGGCCGTTCACGCGGTCTCCGTATCTGCTGTCGGTCGAGTACACCCCCTGTTACCCGCAGCCCGCGATCCGGTTCACGGCATGCGCGACCCCTTCCCCCGCACGAGGACGCGGGAGAGCATCTCGCGTGCGTACTCCTCGTCGTACGGCGTGTCCGTCAGCAGCACCTGGAGGCAGATCCCGTCCATCAGGGCCACCAGCGCCCGTGCCGTCACCGGATCGGTGCGGCGGGCGAGGACCTCGGTGACACCGTCGGTCCACTCGGCCGCGACGGGGCGCAGCGCGGGGCGGCGCAGGGCGGCGAGGTAGAGCTCGTACTCCAACTCCACGCCGGTCCGTTCGCCGCCGAGCCACTCCCCCACGAGCCGGGCGAGCTCCCCGGCGAGATCCCGCCCGGGGTCGGTCAGGGCGCCGGCCTCCCGCAGCGTCGCGCCGAATCCCTCGTTCGCCTGCCGGAGCGCGGCGACCAACAGCTCGTCCAGCGAGGCGAAGTGATACGTCGTCGAGCCGAGCGGCACATCGGCCTCGGCCGCGACCGTGCGATGGCTCAGGCCCTCGATACCGGCGCGCGCGACGACGCGGATCGCGGCATCGATGATGCGCTGGCGCCGCTCGGGGTCGTACCGGCGTCCCATCAGTGCGCACCGCCGAGATTGAGCACGACGACTCCCGCGACGACCAGCGCGATACCGGCGAGCTTCACCAGGCTCGTGGACTCGTTCATGAAGACCATGCCGATCGCGGCGACGGCCGCGGTCCCGATCCCGGCCCATATCGCGTACGCGGTGCCGACCGACATGGTCTTGAGCGTCTGCGCCAGCAACGTGAAGGCGAGCAGATAGCCGGCGACGGTGAACAGCGAGGGCCAGAGTCGCGTGAAGCCTTCGCTGTACTTCATCGCCGTGGTGCCGGCGACCTCGGCCGCGATGGCGGCGGCCAGCAGTCCGTATCCCATGTGTACGAGCGTACACAACGATGGGTACGCACGTACATAGCACTGGCATGCCCAGGCCAGCTACCGTGTCGGGGATCGGGTGGGGACGAGAAGCGTGGGAGCAAGGCACATGTCGGACAACATGGGGTGGGGAAGTCAGCCGGGCCAGGGCCCGTACGACGGCGCAGCGGGCGGCCCGTACGGAGGAGCGCCCGGCGGACCGGGGCCGTACGGAGGTGGACCCGGCGGCCCTTACGGAGGGGCTCCGGGATGGGGCGGCTGGGCGCCGCCTCCGCCGCCGAAGCCCGGAGTGGTCCCGCTACGGCCGCTCGGCCTCGGCGACATCCTGGGCGGCGTCTTCGCGACGATCGGTGGCTACTGGAAGCAGCTCGTCGGCATCGCGGTGACCGTGTACGCCGGCGCGGCGCTGATCGTCGGGCTCGCGCTCGCCCTGGCGTACAGCGCGGTCAGCGACCAGCTGGACCACTTCATCAACCTTCCTGAAGGGCAGGAACCGACCTGGGAGGACGGCCGTCCGCTGCTGATCGCCTTCCTGTGCGTCTGGGCACTCGGCGTGCTGGTGCTGATCCTGGCGGCGGCGATGGTGCAGGCGGCCGTCCCGGCGATTCTCCAGGAAGCCGTGCTGGGCCGCCCGACCACCTTCGGCACGGTCTGGCGCCGCGCCTGGCCGCGGGTTCCGGCGGTGCTCGGGACGGTGTTCCTCACCGGTCTGGTCATGCTGGTCCCGGCCGGTCTGTTCATGGCGGCCTTCGTCGGCCTGATGATCGGGCTACTCCTCGCGGGCAACGGGCCGCTCATCGTCCCGATCCTCGCCTTCCTCGGCGCCCTGGCCGTCTCCCCGCTGGCCATCTGGCTCTGGGTGAAGTTCACCTTCGCTCCGGCCGTCGTGGTCTTCGAGGGGCAGGGCCCGGTCCGGGCGATGCGCCGCTCCTGGGCACTGGTGAGGGGCGGCTGGTGGCGGATCTTCGGCATCTCGCTGCTGGCCTATCTGATGGCCCTGGTCGCGGGCCTGGTGATCCAGCAGCTGGTGGAGATGGTGGCCACGGTGCCCGGCATCGTCAGCATGGGCGCCGGCGACAAACCGACCGTATCGAGCGTCCTCGTCGGGATCGCCGGCTACCTCGCCTTCGCCCTGGTGGCCCAGCTGATCAGCCAGATCATCTCGTCGACGTTCCCGCAGCTGGCGAACGGCCTGCTCTACGTCGACCTGCGCATCCGCAAGGAGAACCTGGCCCCGGCCCTCGCCGAGGCCGCGGGCATGCCGGGACCGCAGCCACCGGCCCCGCCCGTGATGTGAGCGGC
>NZ_JBSGZO010000658.1:0-3769 GCF_053611045.1 Streptomyces sp. NPDC054841
GCCACCCTGGTCAGGGTTGCCGGATCACGGTGGCGGGTCGAGGAGACCTTCCAAACCGAGAAAGGGCTGGCCGGCCTGGACGAGCACCAGCTCCGTCGCTACCCCTCCTGGGCCCGTTGGGTCACCCTCGCCATGCTCGCCCACGCCTTCCTCGCCGTCGTCCGCGCCGACGAACACACCCGCCCAGCCCCCGACGACCTCATTCCGCTGACCTGCAACGAGATACAGCACCTGTTCATCGCGCTCGTCGTCCAGCCGCTGTCCAACGCGGCTCACCGCCTGCGCTGGTCCGAGTGGAGACGACGTCATCAAGCTCGATCACGCACCAGTCACTACCGGCGACAAGCCGCAACTCAGGCATGAAGATCACGATCTACAGCTGGAGTACTAGGTGGGCGCGTGAGAGCCGATCCCGAGCCAAAGGGCGGCGCGGCCGCACCGTAGGCGCATAGGCCGCTGTGCGGAGTCTGGGACCGCCGTCCACTTCCCCTATACGCAGGGCCGCCCCCTCCGGTGACCTCGACCAGAGGGGGCGCAGCGCGGGGAAGCGTCAGATAGCGAGAGCCTGCTTCACCTGGGCGAGGCTCGGGTTCGTCATGACGACCTCGGGGCCACCGTTGGTGGGAACTACCCGAACGGTCGGAACCGTCTGGTTTCCGCCGTTCGCCTTCTCGACGAAGGCCGCGGACTGCGGGTCCTCCTCGATGTTGACCTCGACGTAGCTGATGCCCTCCCGGTCGAGCTGGCTCTTCAGCCGACGGCAGTAGCCGCACCAGGTCGTGCTGTACATCGTCAGAGATCCCTGCATCTTCTTCTCCCGCTCCTCCGGCTCGTGGGGGTTTCCCGGTAGTCGAACGTACGCGACCCCGGGCGACATTCCCGATGGGGGTATGGACGGCCGTACGGGCGGGGGAGTCGCCTGGGGGAGAAGGGAGAAGGGAGAGGGGAGAGGGAGGAGCAGGAGGAGGGGGGCGATTAGTACGACCGGTCTCGCCTCCCTGTGGACAACCGTCCCGGTGATCTCGCGGGACCTGGCAGCATGGCGGGGTGACAGCAGCAACGCACTCCACTCTCTTCCCGCAGGTCCCCGAGTCGGCGGACGCGGTGCTCGACGGGCTCGACCCCGAGCAGCGCGAGGTCGCGACCGCCCTGACCGGCCCGGTGTGCGTCCTGGCGGGCGCCGGCACGGGCAAGACCCGCGCGATCACCCATCGCATCGCGTACGGCGTCCGCGCCGGGATACTCCAGCCCGCGAGTGTGCTGGCCGTCACGTTCACCAACCGCGCCGCGGGGGAGATGCGCGGCCGGCTGCGACAGCTCGGCGCGGGCGGCGTGCAGGCCCGCACCTTCCATTCGGCCGCCCTGCGCCAGCTCCAGTACTTCTGGCCGAAAGCCGTCGGCGGTGAGCTGCCCCGGTTGCTCGAGCGCAAGATCCAGTTGGTCGCCGAGGCCGCGGCTCGCTGCCGTATCCGCCTCGACCGCAACGAGCTCAGGGACGTGACCAGCGAGATCGAGTGGGCCAAGGTCACCCAGACGGTCCCCGCCGACTATCCCGCCGCCGTCGCCAAGTCCCACCGGGACGCTCCCCGCGACCCGGTGGAGATTGGCCAGATCTATGCGCTGTACGAACAGCTGAAGCGCGACCGCTCGGTGATCGACTTCGAGGACGTCCTGCTGCTCGCCGTCGGTATCCTCCAGGACCGCCACGACATCGCCGAGCAGATCCGCCGCCAGTACCAGCACTTCGTCGTGGACGAGTACCAGGACGTGTCGCCGCTCCAACAGCGCCTGCTGGAGCTGTGGCTCGGTGACCGGGACAGCCTCTGCGTCGTCGGCGACGCCAGCCAGACGATCTACTCCTTCACCGGAGCCACCCCGGACCATCTGCTGAACTTCCGCACCCGCCACCCCAACGCGACGGTGGTGAAGCTCGTCCGTGACTACCGCTCCACCCCCCAGGTCGTCCATCTCGCCAACGGTCTGCTGAGCCAGGCCAGTGGCCGTGCCGCCGAGCACCGCCTCGAGCTGATCTCGCAACGCGACCCCGGGCCCGAGCCCGCCTATGCGGAGTACGCCGACGAGCCTTCCGAGGCCGAGGGCACCGCCCGGCGCATCCGCGACCTGATCGCCGCGGGCGTCCCGGCCGGGGAGATCGCCGTGCTCTACCGGGTCAACGCCCAGTCCGAGGTCTACGAGCAGGCCCTCGCCGACGCCGGCGTGCCGTACCAGCTGCGCGGCGCCGAGCGGTTCTTCGAGCGCGCCGAGGTACGGGAGGCCGGGGTCGCCCTGCGCGGCGCCGCCCGGGCCGGGGGGAACGACGCACTGCTGGACGACGCGGAGGACCTGCCCTCCCAGGTCCGCGCGGTGCTCTCCACCAAGGGCTGGACCACCGAGCCCCCGGCCGGCTCCGGTGCGGTCCGGGACCGCTGGGAGTCCCTCGCCTCGCTGGTCCGCCTCGCCGAGGACTTCGCCCGCGTCAAGCCGGCGGCGAGCCTCGCCGATCTCGTCGCCGAGCTCGACGAGCGGGCCGCCGCCCAGCACGCCCCGACCGTCCAGGGCGTCACCCTCGCCTCGCTCCACTCCGCGAAGGGCCTGGAGTGGGACGCCGTGTTCCTGGTCGGCCTCACCGAGGGCATGATGCCGATCACTTACGCCAAGACCGATGAACAGGTGGAGGAAGAGCGCCGGCTGCTCTATGTCGGAGTCACCCGCGCCCGGCTCCATCTGTCGCTCTCCTGGGCCCTGTCCCGCTCGCCCGGCGGCCGCGCCTCCCGCCGGCCCACCCGGTTCCTGAACGGGCTGCGGCCGGGCTCCGTGGCGCCGGGCGCCCGCACCGCGGGCGTCGGCGGGGGCATCGAGCGCGGCAGCGGCCCCGGCAGCCGGCGCAAGCGACGCGGACCGGTCCTGTGCCGGGTCTGCGGCAAAACGCTCACCGACGCCGGTGAGATGAAACTGATGCGCTGTGAGGACTGCCCCTCCGACATGGACGAGGCGCTGTACGAGCGGCTCCGCGAGTGGCGCTCCGAGCAGGCCAGGGAGCTGGGCCAGCCGGCGTACTGCGTCTTCACCGACAAGACCCTCATGGCGATCGCCGAGGCCGTGCCCGGCAGTGAGGGAGAGCTGTCCGGGATCTCCGGCGTCGGCGGTCGCAAGCTCGAGCGCTTCGGAGCCGATGTCCTGGCCATCTGTGCAGGTGAGGAGGTTGGCGGGGGTGCCGAGGACGACTGATGCAAACTCGTCGAAAAAATAGTTTGCGCCCGCCCCAGTCATCCCCATAGGTTCTTAACCACGAGAACAGCGGCTTCTCTGAAGCCCTGCTTTCGTGCTGTACTTATCCGAATACGCGCGATCGGCCCCGGCCGGTCCCAGAGACGCCGAGAGGAGGCGATTCCAGTGATCAGCATCAACACCAGCTTCATCCGCACCGCCAAAATGACCGATCGCTCGGTCGTCTCCGCCTGCTCGCTCGGCCTCTCCGGTTCGGCGTTCATTGGCACCGGTCTGTCCGGCTTCGCGGCCGCGCTTCCGGTGTCCCTCCCTGCGGGTCTGCCCGTCCGGGAGCGCAATGAGCGACCGACCAAGGCACTGGGAGCAGTAGCAGCAGGCGAGGCCAAGGCCTATGCCTTTGCGGCGGCCAGTGCCGAAACGAAGCAGCAGACGACGCAGCACCACACGATGTGGGCCTTCCGTGGGCTCGAACCCTGGAGTGATCCAGCCTGATCCAGAGTCAGGCCGGCGCCTTCAGGGCCGCGGAACCCCACCCGGGATC
>NZ_JBSGZO010000659.1:0-3769 GCF_053611045.1 Streptomyces sp. NPDC054841
GCCGGATCGTAGACCCGCTCCTCCTGCGGTACGCCCGCGTCGTCGTAGAGACGTTCCAGGGCCTCCGGCGCGTAGATCTCGTAGTCCGGGACCACGCCGCCGATCAGGCCGAGCATCTTGTTCGTCCACTCCTGGCCGGCGCTCATCGCGCTCATCGTCGCCTTGAAGAACGGCGGGAGTTCGGTGAGTTCGCCGAGTGTGGTGGTGAAGTCGTAGACGCCGGCGCTCTCCTCATCACGCACCTTGTTGTACTCGGCCAGTGCCTCGTCCATCGGCCGCTCTCCGGACAGCCCCTGGTGGATGCGCTCGGCGAGCAGTTCGCCGTGGAGGAAGGCGTCGGTGATGCCCCACCCGGTGTAGGGGTCCTTGTGGTAGCCGGCGTCGCCCACGAGGGCCCAGCCGGGGCCGTAGGCGCGGCGGTAGTAGTTGTCCGGGTAGCGCATGGGACGGAAGTCCTCCTCGCGCCGCCCGCTCTCGCGCAGTTGGGCACCCATCTCCGGGTCGACGTCGTCGAAGACGGCCTGGAAGCCGGCTTCCACGTCCTGGCGGAAGTCCTTCAGCCTGCGGCGGGTGCAGATGACAGCCAGCATGCTCAGCCCGTCGTTCGTGGGCCAGCTGCCGAACCAGCGCTCGTTGAAACCGGTCTTGTGGTGCAGGCCCCAGTCGAGTCCGCTGTAGTACGAGTAGTAGATGAATCCGGCCGCGGGGCGCACGTTGTACAGCTCCGCGCCGACCTTCTTGGCGACCGTGGAGTGGAAGCCGTCCGCGCCGATGACCACCGAGGCCCGGAACTCCCGCTCCGGCCCGTCGCCCTCGCGTCCGCGGATGCCCGTCACCTGGCCGTCGGAGGCGATCACGTCGGAGACGGTGAAGCCCTCGAGCACTTCGGCGCCGGCCCGGCGCGCGGCGTTGACCAGGATCTCGTCGAGCACGGTACGGCGCGGGCAGTACACGGCGTCTATGCCGTCGACGGGGTCGGCGAACCCGTTGAGTTCGATTCCCCGGTACGTGTAGTGCATCTTGCGGATCGCCGGCGTCTTCGCCGCCACGATCTCGTCGAGCAGGCCCCACTCCTGGAGCTTCAGCAGCCCCGCCTGGTGGATGTAGTGCGTCGAAACGGTGTCGCTGGGAAAGGAGGACCGGTCCACCACGAGGACCCGGTGTCCGAGTCGAGCCAAGAGCATGGCGACCGGCGAGCCGGCGCAGCGGGCACCCACAACAATGACGTCGTACACGCGATCCCCCACGAATCAGATCAGGCACCTGAGAGTGAATCAGGCCCGGGTTCCGGCGCTCCGTGCTCCCCGGCGCCGATATTGACGTGAAGGCTATGAGTATCGGCCAACGAAGGTCAATGGTTGGTAGTGAGACGGCAATGTCCTGCCATTGCGATTCGCCGCCTGAATACTTCATTCCGTTCCATGGAGTGATGCCTGACGAGACAGCATGGCACGGTATGAACCTTTTGAGGCGGGGTGTTTCGACCATGCTATGGCTTGTGTCACAACTCAGACCTCCGGACACACCACCACGCTCGGTGAGAAAACCGCTGACGGAGTACACATAGAGTAGGTAAAGCGAAAAGCCTCCTTCCCGGAATGGTCTTCCCATGTCGAGCCTCCAATTACTCAGTTGACGTAACCCGAGAAGTTACATGAATAAACCAAGCCGGAGCGTGCAACCAGTTCGGCTTGTTCGACCAGACGTAGTGGCAGTTTGATCTTCCGTACTGGTTACGGCCGTTCGCTCCCGCGCCACGAGGGATTGCGGGTCGGCTCCCCCGTCGGTGGGCGACCGTGTGATGATCTCGCCCGTCCGGAATTGCACCCCGGTTCGCCGAGGTGATGAGAGCGGATCCTGGGTTGCCGAAGGGTTACGAGTGCGCGACCGAAGGCTTTGTCCCGACCGGCGGTCATGGGTTGTCGCGGTGTGGCCGCAGTTGGTCACATGGGCTGACGGTGGTGCGACCTTGGGGCAGTCACCGGCGCACGAGGAAGGTCCGGATCCGTTGACGCTCACGGCAGGGTCATGAGGCATTCCTCGGACGGCCGTGGCACCGGCTCCCACTGACGCGGGCGACGAGTCACGAGCCGCGGGGCGGAAAGCGCCGGGCTCACGCGTCAATGGCAGGTCGGCACGGGCTGCCGAACGGCGGTTTCCCGTCGGGCGCGCATGACGGCGGGCCCGGCGCTCACCGAGGCCGCTCACCCCGTCCAGGCAATGCACAGCACCGCCCCGGTCGACCCGGGGCGTTCGAACCTGCAAGGAGAAACCGGCTTTGAACGGCGCAGATACCGCGTTCGTACTGCTCAGTGCCGCACTCGTCATGTTGATGACGCCCGGCCTGGCATTGTTCTACGGCGGCATGGTGCGGGTGAAGAGCGCCCTCAACATGCTCATGATGTCCTTCGTCTCGCTCGGTATCGTCAGCGTCCTGTGGGTGTTGTACGGGTACTCGCTCGCCTTCGGTGACGATATCGGCGGCGGGCTGCTGGGCAATCTCGACCACATCGGCTTCAAGGGCATCGACGTCGAGACGCTGACCGGGGGCAAGGAAGGCATCCCGGTCTTCGCCTTCGCGTTGTTCCAGCTGATGTTCGCGGTCATCACTCCTGCGCTGATCAGCGGCGCCCTGGCCGATCGTGTGAAGTTCAGCGCCTGGGCACTCTTCATCACCCTGTGGGTCTCACTGGTGTACTTCCCCGTCGCGCACTGGGTGTGGCAGGCCGACGGCTGGCTGTTCAAGCTGGAGGTCATCGACTTCGCCGGCGGGACGGCGGTCCACATCAACGCCGGTATCGGCGCACTCGCCGCGGTACTGGTGGTGGGCAAGCGGATCGGCTTCAGGAAAGAGGCGATGCGTCCCCACAGCCGGCCGCTCGTCATGCTGGGCGCGGGTCTGCTCTGGTTCGGCTGGTTCGGCTTCAACGCCGGTTCCGCCCTTGCGGCCAACGGCACCGCGGCCGTCATGGCGCTGAACACCCAGGTCGCCACGGGCGCCGCGATGCTCGGCTGGCTTGCGTACGAGCGGATTCGGCAGGGCGCGTTCACCACGCTGGGTGCCGCCTCCGGCGCGGTGGCCGGTCTGGTGGCGATCACCCCTGCCGGTGCGCACGTCAACGTCTTCGGCGCGATACTCATCGGTGTCGTGGCGGGTGTGCTCTGCTCGTGGGCGGTGGGCTTGAAGTACAAGCTGGGTTACGACGACTCCCTGGATGTCGTCGGCGTCCACCTGGTGGGCGGTGTCGTCGGCACGTTGCTCGTGGGTGTCCTGGCCGTCGACGGCGTCGGCGGTCTGGAACAGCTCGGCAAGCAGGCGATCGGTGCGTTCTCGGTGATGGCGTTCTCCTTCGTCGTGTCCTGGATCCTGGCCAAGATCGTCGATGTGACGATCGGGTTCCGCGCGGTCGAGGACGACGAGACCTCCGGGGTCGACCAGGCCTTCCACGCCGAGACCGCCTACGACTTCAGCGCGCTGGACGGTTCCCCGGCCGGACTCGGCGCGGCTCTGGCCGCCGGTATGGACGCACAGACCATGGTCCTGAGCCGGAAGGTGGGTGCATGAAGGCCGACACGGTGACCGTGATGCCGCGGCTCGACGCGGTCGAAGCCCGCAGGGCCCTCCTATCCTGAGCCGGACGGGCCCGCCACGCCTGTGAGTCGGTCCGGAGCAAACCGAAATGGTGCCCGGTACGGTCATTCCGTACCGGGCACCATCTCGTTGGAACACCTGAAGTCGGCTCACACGAGGGGACATTCGCCCCTGGAC
>NZ_JBSGZO010000660.1:0-3764 GCF_053611045.1 Streptomyces sp. NPDC054841
CCGGGCTCGACTCCTCGGGGCGGCATCCGGCCCCGTACCCATGCGCCCCGGCACGATGCCACCCCTGCGGGGCCGACCCTGCACGGCCCCACCCCGGGCCGTCGCCCGACTGCGAGCCGCGATCCGCGTGGTCTGTGGCCGCCCACCGGGCCGCAGACGGACAACGGCCCCGGCCCGGGTGGGCCCGCGGTGCCGGGGCAGGTGCGGGGGTAGGGGGGCGTCAGCCCCCGTGTGACGTTCGCCGCTCCCGCCGTGGGGGGTGGGCAGCATGGTTACCCGCAAGTAGCATGAGGGAAGCAAGCGCGCGCTCAGGCGCGTGCCCGCAGCAGTGCCATCCCGCACCCTGGAGGAGAGCCATCGTGCCTCGTACCGTCAGGGACGTCGTCTTCGTCGACGGCGTCCGCACCCCGTTCGGCAAGGCGGGCCCGAAGGGCATCTACCACGAGACCCGCGCCGACGATCTCGTCGTGAAGGCGATCCGGGAGCTGCTGCGCCGCAACCCGGACCTCGACCCCGCGAAGATCGACGAGGTCGCCATCGCCGCGACCACGCAGATCGGTGACCAGGGTCTGACCATCGGCCGTACCGCGGGCATCCTCGCGGGTCTGCCGCAGTCCGTGCCCGGGTACTCGATCGACCGCATGTGCGCCGGCGCGCTGACCGCCGTGACCTCGGTCGCGGGCAGCGTGGCCTTCGGTGCGTACGACGTCGCCATCGCCGGCGGTGTCGAGCACATGGGCCGCCACCCGATGGGTGAGGGCGTCGACCCGAACCCGCGCTTCGTGTCGGAGAAGCTCGTCGACGAGTCGGCCCTCTTCATGGGTATGACCGCGGAGAACCTGCACGACCGCTACCCGCACATCACCAAGCAGCGCGCCGACGAGTACGCCGTTCGCTCGCAGGAGAAGGCCGCCAAGGCGTACGCCAACGGCAAGATCCAGCAGGACCTGGTGCCGATCTCGGTACGCCGCACCAACCCCGAGGCCGGCGAGACCGGCTGGGGCCTGGTCACCGCCGACGAGCCGATGCGCCCGGGCACCACCCTGGAGAACCTCTCCGGTCTGAAGACCCCGTTCCGTGTCCACGGCCGCGTCACCGCCGGTAACGCCGCGGGTCTGAACGACGGCGCCACCGCCTCGCTCATCGCCTCCGAGGACTTCGCCCGCGAGAACAACCTCCCGGTCAAGATGCGCCTCGTCTCGTACGCCTTCGCCGGCGTCGAGCCCGAGGTCATGGGCTACGGCCCGATCCCGGCGACCGAGAAGGCCCTCGCCAAGGCCGGTCTGTCGATCGAGGACATCAACCTCTTCGAGGTCAACGAGGCGTTCGCCGTCCAGGTCCTGGCCTTCCTCGACCACTACGGCATCGCCGACGACGACGCCCGCGTCAACCAGTACGGCGGCGCGATCGCCTTCGGCCACCCGCTCGCCTCCTCCGGTGTGCGTCTGATGACGCAGCTGGCGCGGCAGTTCGAGGAGCAGCCGGAGGTCCGTTACGGCCTCACCACGATGTGCGTCGGCTTCGGCATGGGCGCCACCGTGATCTGGGAGAACCCGCACCACAAGGACGCCGGAGGCACCAAGTGAGCACCACCGCTGAGCTCCTGAAGGGCGCGGCCGAGCTGTTCCCGGACGAGGTCGTCACCCAGGCGCACGTACGCCACCTCGACCTCCCCGGCGGCGCGGGCAAGTTCGCCCTCATCACGCTGGACAACGGCTTCGACCACACCAAGCCGACCACCTTCGGCCCGCAGTCCCTCGCGAACCTCAACACCGCGATCGACCAGGTCGAGAAGGAGGCGTCCGAGGGCGCCGTCGTCGGTGTCGGCATCACCGGCAAGCCGTTCATCTTCGCCGTCGGCGCCGACCTCAAGGGCGTCGAGCTGCTCAAGCAGCACTCGGACGCGCTCGCCATCGGCAAGGGCGGCCACGACGTCTTCAAGCGGCTCGCCGGCCTGGCTGTCCCCACCTTCGCGTACTACAACGGCGCGGCGATGGGCGGCGGTGTCGAGGTCGGTCTGCACTGCTCGTACCGGACCGTGTCGAAGGCCCTGCCGGCCTTCTCGCTCCCCGAGGTCTTCCTCGGTCTGGTCCCCGGCTGGGGCGGCTGCACGATCCTGCCGAACCTGATCGGCGCCGACCGTGCGGTCTCGGTGATCATCGAGAACTCGCTCAACCAGAACAAGCAGCTCAAGGGCAAGCAGGTCTTCGAGCTCGGGATCGCCGACGCGATCTTCGAGGGCGCCGACTTCCTGGAGCAGTCGCTGATCTGGACCGCGAACGTGCTGAAGGGCGACGTCACCGTCGAGCGCCCCGAGATCGACCGCGGTGAGGCCTGGGACCAGGCCGTCGCCCGCGGCCGGTTCATCGCCGACTCCAAGGTGCACGGCGCGGCCCCGGCCGCGTACCGCGCCCTCGACATCATCGAGGCGTCCAAGGACGGCGACCTGCAGAAGGGCTTCGACGCCGAGGACACCGCGCTCGCCGACCTGATCATGGGTGGCGAACTGCGCTCCGGCATCTACGCCTTCAACCTGGTGCAGAAGCGCGGCAAGCGCCCCGCCGGTGCCCCGGACAAGAGCCTGGCCCGTCCGGTCACCAAGGTCGGCGTCGTCGGCGCCGGTCTGATGGCCTCTCAGCTGGCGCTGCTCTTCCTGCGCCGCCTGGAGGTGCCGGTCGTCCTCACCGACATCGACCAGGAGCGCGTCGACAAGGGTGTGGGCTACGTCCACGCCGAGATCGAGAAGCTGCTGGGCAAGGGCCGGATCAACCAGGACAAGGCCAACCGCCTCAAGGCCCTGGTCTCCGGTGTCCTGGACAAGGCCGAGGGCTTCGCGGACGCGGACTTCATCATCGAGGCCGTGTTCGAGGAGATGTCCGTCAAGCAGAAGGTGTTCGCGGAGGTCGAGGCGGTCGCCCCGGCGCACGCGATCCTCGCCACCAACACCTCCTCGCTGTCGGTGACCGAGATGGCCTCCAAGCTCCAGCACCCGGAGCGCGTGGTCGGCTTCCACTTCTTCAACCCCGTCGCGATCCTGCCGCTGCTGGAGATCGTCCGCGGTGAGAAGACGGACGACGCCTCCCTCGCCACCGCCTTCGGTGTCGCGAAGAAGCTGAAGAAGACCGCGGTCCTCACCAAGGACGCCCCGGCGTTCGTCGTGAACCGCATCCTGACCCGCTTCATGGGCGAGATCCAGAACGTCATCGACGAGGGCACCCCGGTGGCCACCGCCGAGAAGGCGATCGAGCCGCTCGGTCTGCCGATGTCGCCGCTGGTCCTGCTCGAGCTGGTCGGCCCGGCCATCGGCCTGCACGTCTCCGAGACCCTCAACCGCGCCTTCCCGGAGCGCTTCAAGGTCTCCGAGAACCTGGCCGCGGTCGTCAAGGCCGGAAAGCGTGGCTTCTACGTCTACGACTCGGGCAAGCCCGAGCTGGACCCGGAGGTCGCCGCCCTCCTCAAGCAGGGCGACAACGTCCTGACGGAGGAGCAGGTCCGCGACCGTGTCCTGGACGCGGTGGCGCAGGAGATCGGTCTGATGCTGGAGGAGGGTGTCGTCGCCGAGGCGCAGGACATCGACCTCTGCCTGATCACGGGCGCCGGCTGGCCCTTCCACCTGGGTGGCATCACGCCGTACCTGGACCGCGAGGGTGTCTCGCAGCGTGTGAACGGCAAGCCGTTCCTGGCGCAGGGCGTCGCGAGCGTCCCCGCGTAACACCGGCGATACGGCGCGAACAAACACAGAACGGGCCGTACGGGAGAGATCC
>NZ_JBSGZO010000661.1:0-3760 GCF_053611045.1 Streptomyces sp. NPDC054841
GGGCATGCGCGCGGGGCGCACCGGTGCTGTCGTTCCGGTGCGCCCCGCGAAGGGCAGGTGTCGTGGCTGCCCGGTCATGAGGGAGGCGGTCAGCCGCCCAGCTCCTGGTGGCGGGCCACCAGGGCGTGCGTGCCCTGTTCGGTCAGCGAGCCGTACAGCCGCAGCCGGGAGAAGCCGCCGTCGGGGAAGATGTCGATCCGGACGTGGGTGCCGACCGCCGGGGTGTCCAGCACGAAGCGGTGGTTGGTGTCGGGCTGCAGACGGGTGCGCGGCAGGAACTCGGTCCACGCTGCGTCTTCATCGGCCGCGCCGTCCTCGCCGTCCTCGCCGTCCTTCACGGAAAGGGACGCCCAGCCTGCCGAGTTGCCCTTGAGGTAGGCGGTGTCGATCTCGACGGCACGGATCTCGGACTGGGCGACCAGCTGGTAGCGGATCCAGTCGTTGCCCTGGTCGCGGCGGCGGGCGGTCTCCCAGCCGTCGTCCATCTTGCGGGAGCGGCCCGGGTTGATGGTGTTGGTGGGCGGCGAGTAGAAACGGTTGGAGGCGTCTTCGACCGAGCCGCCGTTCTCCAGCGCGACCACGTCGAAGGTGCCCAGCGTGGCGAGCCACGCCGGGTCGGGAACGACCTCGCCGTACACACGCAGCCGGGCGATGCCGCCGTCGGGGTGCTGGTTGACCCGCAGATGCGTGAAGCGCTGCTCGACCGTGACCTCGAAGCCGTTCGCCGCATGGCCTCCGACGGGGGTGCGCGGGACCAGGGTCGTCCACTTCACGTCGCCGGAGAGAAGCTCCTGCGGTGTCGGGGCGCCCTCCACAGAGGTGCCCTCGATGGAGACGGCCTGCGGCATGTTGCCGCGGAAGTGGGCGGTGTCGACGACGATGCCGCGGATCACGCCGGGGGCGCCCAGGCGTACGAGCGCCCAGTCGTGGTCCTCGGCGGTCGGCCAGGGCTGCTCGGCGGAGACACCGCGGCGGCGGCGGGTCTCCCAGCCGTCCATGATCTTGCCCTTGTGGCCGAAGTGCTCGGGGTCGAACTCGGCGGCCTCGGGGACGAGGAGGTTCTCGCGCTGGGCGAAGAACTCGTCGTTGGCGGCGATCACGCCCGCGCCCAGCTGACGGTCGGCGAGATTGGCGTAGCTGGTGAACGGGAAGTCCGCGGTGCGGTAGTCGGCGTACGGGTCGCCGCCCCCGTACGGGTTCGCGTTACCAGTGAAGGACGGTATCGCCACGGTGTCAGTTGTTCCTTTCGAGCAGCCGGCCGGTCGGCTCGGCGAGGGTGCCGTTCTCCACGATCCGCGTACCGCGCAGCCATGTCGACTTCACGACGCCGTGCAGGGTCTTTCCGGCGTAGGCCGTGACCTGGTTGCGGTGGTGGAGCTCGGCCGGGTCGACGGTGAAGGTCTCGTCGGGGGCGAGGACCGCGAAGTCGGCGTCACGGCCGGCCTCGATGGCCCCCTTCTGGCTGAGGCCCGCGAGCTCCGCCGGGGCGGACGACATCCAGCGGACGACGTCCTCCAGGGTGCGGCCGCGCCTGCGGGCCTCGGTCCAGATGGCCGGCAGGCCCAGCTGGAGCGAGGAGATGCCGCCCCAGGCGGAGGCGAAGTCGGGGGTCTTGAGGTCGGTGGTGCAGGGCGAGTGGTCGGAGACGACGCAGTCGATCGTCCCGTCGGCGAGGCCCTGCCACAGGGCGTCCTGGTTCGCCGCCTCGCGGATCGGCGGGCAGCACTTGAACTCGGTGGCGCCGTCCGGGACCTCTTCTGCGGTGAGGGTGAGGAAGTGCGGGCAGGACTCGACGGTGATGCGCACGCCCTCGGCCTTGGCCGCGGCGATCAGCGGCAGCGCGTCGCTGGAGGACAGGTGCAGGACGTGTACGCGCGCGTTCAGCCGCTTGGCGTGCGCGATCAGGTTCGCGATCGCCGTGTTCTCGGCGTCGCGGGGCCGGGAGGCGAGGAAGTCGGCGTACTTCGGGCCCTTGCGCTGCGGGGCGGCGGCCAGGTGGTGCGGGTCCTCGGCGTGCACGATCAGCAGTCCGCCGAAGCCCGCGATCTCGGCCATGGAGTGGGCGAGCTGTTCCTGGTCGAGCTCGGGGAACTCCTCGACGCCCGACGGCGACAGGAAGCACTTGAAGCCGAAGACGCCGGCATCGTACAGCGGACGCAGGTCCTTGACGTTGTCCGGGATCGCCCCGCCCCAGAAGCCGGTGTCGATGTGCGCCTTGGGCCTGGCCACGTCCTGCTTGGTGCGCAGGTTGCCGACCGTCGTCGTGGGCGGGAGGGAGTTCAGGGGCATGTCCAGGAGAGTGGTGATGCCGCCCGCCGCGGCCGCGCGGGTGGCGGTCCAGAAGCCCTCCCACTCGGTGCGGCCGGGGTCGTTCACATGGACATGGGTGTCGACGAGGCCGGGGAGGAGGACGTCGTCCCCGAGGTCCTCGAGCCGGGCACCGGCCGGCACCTCGGCGTCGTACGGCAGCACCGCCGCGATCTTCCCGCCGGCGACGCCGACGGTCGCGGCGCGCGTCCCCTCGGGGGTGATGACGCGAGTCGAGCGCAGTACCAGGTTCACATCCGTACCGGACACCCTGCCCCTCACTTCCGTACAGCGAAATTCAACGAACTGTTGAAGGAGTCTTCACCCCTGACCCCGGTCCGTCAAGACCCGCCCGGGCGACCTCGCAGGCTTAGATCTTTCCACAAAGTGGAATACGAATTTCGTTGAGCAGAACGTAGCTATGCACAGCGGCAAGGACGCGGGACCATCGGAGGTGACCGCCGACACGCGGACAAACATGCCCTGACCGGCAATGACGCCTCGACGTGAGCGGTGTGCCCCGCGCAACCGCCCGGTAGGCTGCTACCTTGCCCGCCGCCTGAAAGGACCGTTGACGTGCCGACGTACAGCGCCAGCACCACCGACGCCGCCAAGCCCGCCGCGAACAGCGGTGGTGTTCAGTCCCTCGAGCGCGCCTTCGATCTGCTCGAGCGGATGGCCGATGCCGGGGGCGAGGTCGGGCTGAGCGAACTCTCCGCGAGCAGCGGACTTCCGCTGCCCACCATCCACCGCCTCATGCGGACCCTGGTCGCCTGCGGCTACGTCCGCCAGCAGCCGAACCGCCGCTACGCCCTGGGCCCCCGGCTGATCCGCCTCGGCGAGTCCGCCTCCCGGCTGCTCGGTACGTGGGCCCGCCCGTACCTCGCCCGGCTGGTCGAGGAGACCGGCGAGACGGCGAACATGGCACTGCTCGACGGCGACGAGATCGTCTACGTCGCGCAGGTGCCCTCGAAGCACTCGATGCGGATGTTCACCGAGGTCGGCCGCCGGGTTCTGCCCCACTCGACAGGCGTGGGCAAGGCACTCCTCGCCCACACCCCGCCGGAGGAGGTACGGGCCCTGCTCGCCCGCACCGGTATGCCGGCCGCCACCGAGAAGACGATCACCACCCCCGAGGGCTTCCTCGACGCCCTGGAGCAGGTGCGCCACGCCGGGTACGCGGTGGACGACAACGAGCAGGAGATCGGCGTCCGCTGCCTCGCGGTCTCGGTGCCCAACTCCCCCACCGCCGCGGCGATCTCCATCTCGGGCCCCGCGGGCCGGGTCACGGACGCGGCGACGGAGAAGATCGTCCCGATCCTGCAGACGGTGGCGAAGGAACTCTCCGAGGCCCTGGCGAACACGTCGGCGCCGCAAGCCTGAGAGCCGCGAGACTGAAAGCCGCGGACCTGAACGAGCAGACCTGAACGAGGGGGGTACGGAGTACCCCCCT
>NZ_JBSGZO010000662.1:0-3755 GCF_053611045.1 Streptomyces sp. NPDC054841
GCGCCGGTATCGCAGGACCCGGCTATCGGCTTGATCCCTAAGAAAACGGCCCAGGCTTCCGAGTCCACGACGTGGCCACCGTCGCGTTCGACGGCGCCTATGTCACAGCAGAACCGGTGGACGGAGTGCCGGTGACGCTTGCCGTGATTCACCGAGCTTGCATGGAAATCTGCCGGGGCCACGGTGTCCGTCGCCGTCATCGACGCGCCGGGGGCAAGTGAGCCACCCAGGACACGTTGCCTTCGGCTTCGGGTCCGCCCCCGGTGAACGCGGACTCGTCCACGTCCACCGCGGCCAATGTCAGATTCTCGGACATTCGGCACGGGTAAACCCTTTGTAGGAAATCGTGAAGTAGTCGCCTCGGGCGCGGCGCACCATTACGGCTCCGTTCGCTCGGCGGGAGTTCCTGTCTCAGAGGTGGGCGGCTGTCCTGTATCGACGACCGAGGGAGCGTCGTCCAGCCATTCGCGCACCCGCACCCGTGAGAAGGGGAACGCGATGGATCCATGGCTGATCTGGTTGATCACCGCAGCGGTGCTGGCTGTGGCAGAGATCTTCACCCTCACTGCTGCGCTCGGAATGCTGGCTGGGGCCGCGCTGGTCACGGCGGGAGTCGCCGCAGTCGGGCTTCCGCTGCTCTTCCAATTCTTGGTGTTCGCCATAGTCGCCACGGTCAGCGTGCTGTTCGTCCGTCCCGTCGTGCGCCGCCACATTCTCCAGCCCCAGGTGGAGCGATTCGGCGTGGACGCACTGGTCGGCAGGACCGGCTATGCCCTCTCAGAGGTGACAGGCCTGGGCGGCAGAGTCCGCATCGGCGGCGAGGAATGGACGGCCCGCGCCTATGACGAGACGCTCGTGATTCCTCCCGGAGCAACCGTCGATGTCATAGAGATCAGCGGCGCCACCGCACTCGTCCACCCCCGGGAGTGAACCATGGAATCCTCGGCATTCCTCATCGCCGGACTGATCATTGCGCTCTTGGCGGTCTTCACCGTGTTGCGCGCGGTCCGCATCGTGCCCCAGGCGCGCGCTCGCAATGTCGAACGACTCGGCCGCTACCACCGCACGCTGAAACCCGGCCTCAACGTCGTGATCCCCTACATCGACCGCGTGTATCCGGTGATCGACCTGCGGGAACAGGTCATCTCCTTCAAACCGCAACCGGTCATCACCGAGGACAATCTGGTCGTCGAGATCGACACCGTCCTGTACTTCCAGGTCACCGACCCACGAGCGGCCGCCTATGAGATCGCGAATTACCTCCAGGCAGTCGAGCAGCTCACCGTCACCACCTTGCGCAACGTCGTTGGATCGATGGACCTGGAAAAGGCTCTCACTTCACGCGACACCATCAACAACCAGCTCCGTGGCGTGCTGGACGAGGCCACCGGCAAGTGGGGGCTGAGAGTCAACCGGGTGGAGATCAAGGCCATCGACCCCCCGCAGTCCATCAAGGACGCGATGGAGAAACAGATGCGGGCCGAACGGGACAAGCGGGCCGCAATTCTCGGAGCCGAAGGACAACGACAATCGCAAATACTCACCGCTGAAGGCGACAAGCAATCCGCCGTCCTTCGCGCGGAGGGCAACCGAACCGCTGAGATCCTCAAGGCCGAGGGCCAGTCCCGGGCCATCGACGAGGTGTTCCAGGCCGTGCACCGCAACGACCCCGACCCCAAGCTGCTCGCCTACCAGTACCTCCAGGCGCTGCCGCAACTAGCGCAAAGCCCGGGCAGCACATTCTGGGTGATCCCCAGCGAGGTCACCTCCGCACTCCAGGGTGTGTCCCGCGCTTTCAGCGAGGCGCTGCCCCAGTCACCGGCGACCCGCGAGCGATCCTCGGACGACAGGGCCGCCCAGGCCGCCACTGACGCGGCGCAGGCCGCGGAAGCCGCCGCCGAGGCTCTCGCCGACGCAGCCGAGGCCGACGCAGCCGCCTCCGGCACTCTCCCGTCCCGACCCGTCGCTGACGGTGGATGAGAACCAACCGGCCGACCTGCCCTCAGCGACCGAGAGTGCAACATCGTGGACAAGCTGCGACCAGTGCCGTAACAGCGCCAAAGGCCGACATAGGCGGTACGACGATGCTTGTCGACAGCAGGCACCAGCTGCGCCGGGCCCTGCCACCAGCCAGGACGTCGACGCCGTCAGCACCGAACCAGCACGGAGTCAGTACGGCGCCACCAAATCATGTCGAATAGCGCAACTCCGGCAGTCCCCTGATCGCCCTCGTCGAGGCCCTCGCAATCGTCATGTCGCGGCCCTCATGGTGGCCGTGCTCACAGCAGGAAGCAGAAGTATGGTGTCCCACCACATGTGCCACTGACCTGCGTGTTTCTACGGTGTGGCGACACGAAATCGTCCCCGTCCCCGCTCGGAAGTGGTATCCATGGCCGCCTCGGCAACCGCTCCAACCGCGCCCACATCCCCCGGCTCCCTCAAGCGCATCGTCGCCGCGAGCCTCATCGGCACCACCATCGAGTGGTACGACTTCTTCCTGTACGGGTCGGCCGCGGCTCTGGTCTTCAACAAACTGTTCTTTCCGGAGTCCGATCCGCTGGTCGGGACCCTCCTGTCGTTCCTGACCTACGCCGTCGGGTTCGCCGCGCGGCCGCTCGGGGCGCTCGTGTTCGGGCACTACGGGGACCGGCTCGGGCGCAAGAAGCTGCTGGTACTGAGCCTGCTGCTGATGGGCGGGGCGACGTTCGCCATCGGGTTGCTGCCGACGCATGCGACGGTCGGGACGGCCGCTCCCGTGCTGCTGACCGTTCTCCGGCTGGTGCAGGGCTTCGCACTCGGTGGCGAGTGGGGTGGAGCCGTGCTGCTGGTGTCGGAGCACGGGGACGCCCGGCGCCGGGGGTTCTGGGCGTCGTGGCCGCAGACCGGGGCGCCGGCCGGGCAGCTGCTGGCGACCGGGGTGCTGTCGGCACTGACGGCTCTGTTGTCTGATGCGGCGTTCCTGTCATGGGGCTGGCGCATACCGTTCCTGCTGTCCGGTGTGCTGGTGATCGTCGGTCTGTGGATTCGTCTCTCTGTCGATGAATCGCCCGTTTTCAAGGCCGCGCTGGCGCAGGCCGAGGAGCGGAAGGCGGCCGCCGGCCAGGTGGAGAAGATGCCGCTCGTGTCCGTGCTGCGGCACCACTGGCGCGATGTACTGATCGCGATGGGCGCGCGGATGGCCGAGAACATCAGCTACTACGTGATCACCGCCTTCATCCTCGTCTACGCGACCACCTCGGCCGGGCTGAGCAAGCAGACCGCGCTCAATGCCGTGCTCATCGCGTCCGCCGTGCACTTCGCGGTGATTCCGGCGTGGGGTGCGCTGTCCGACCGGATCGGGCGCCGCCCGGTGTATCTGATCGGTGCGGTGGGCGTGGGTCTGTGGGTGTTCCCGTTCTTCGCTCTCATCGACAGCAAGTCGTTCGGCAGCCTCCTGCTCGCCGTCACGGTCGGCCTGGTGCTGCACGGGGCGATGTACGCGCCGCAGGCCGCGTTCTTCTCCGAGATGTTCGCGACGCGCATGCGCTACTCGGGTGCGTCGATCGGAGCCCAGTTCTCATCGGTTGCGGCCGGGGCGCCGGCGCCGCTCATCGCGACCGCGCTGCTCGCCGACTACGACAGTTCGACGCCGATCGCCCTCTACGTCATCGCCGCCGCGCTGCTGACGGTGGTCGCCATCGGCTGCGCCCGGGAGACCCGCGACCGTGATCTCGCCGATGTCCCGACGGGGCCGGACAGCCGGGACACGCGGGACG
>NZ_JBSGZO010000663.1:0-3751 GCF_053611045.1 Streptomyces sp. NPDC054841
TCCCTGAAGGAGCTGTCGGTGCCCGCCGGTTCACATGCGCCACTGCCCGCGCCTCCTGACGCCGCTTCAGGCGCTTTCGGCCGCCTGGTGATCGAGGCTGGCCGACAGGTCCTGGCGGCGGCGGATGTTGATTTTCCGGTACACCCGGGTGAGGTGCTGCTCGACGGTGCTGACCGTGATGAACAGCTTTCCCGCGATCTCCCGGTTGGTGTAGCCGCGCGCGGCCAGCGACGCGACCCTGCGCTCGGCGGCCGTCAGCGCCTCGCCCTCAGGAACGACCTTCTTGCGCTCCGGGCCCGCTTCGGCTGCCGGGGTTGCGCGGCGCAGCGGGGGAGAGGGCTGCGGCGAGCGGTAGAGCTTCTCGGCGCCGCACTCGTCCGCGGCCCGCAGCGCGTGCCGCACCAGCAGCCGCCCCTTGACCACGTCGCCCTGCTCCTTGTGCACCTTGCCCAGGTCGGCCAGGGTGCGCGCTGTCTCGTACGCGTCACCCGACTGCCGCGCCGTCTCCAGGGCCTGCTCCAGCAGGCCCCGCCGGGCCGAGGACGGCCGGGTCGCCGCCAGCACCCGCAGTGCGGTGCTGCGGGTGTGCCGGCAGGCCTCCGGTGTGCGCCGCAGCTGTTCGACCGCGAAGCGGGCGGCGCGCGCGGGCTCGTCGAGCGCCAGCCACACCTCGGCGGCGCCCGCCCGCCACGGCGCCAGCGACGGCACGTCCATGCCCCACCGCTCCATCCGCTCCCCGCACTCCATGAAGTCGGCGAGCGCCGCGTGTGCACGCCCGGTCGCCAACTGGTGGCGGCCGCGCGCGTACAGGTACGCCAGCCCGTACCGGGTCCACGCCATCTCGCGCGGCACGGGGCGGTCCAGCAGCTCGGTGACGGCCTCGTGCCGTCCCATCGCCGTCCCCGCCTCGATCAGCACGGACAGCGGCAGGCCGATGCCGACGCCCCAGCACTGCGCCGAAATCCTCTCCAGCGCGTACTCCGCGTCCCGCGCGGCTTCCAGCAGCCGCCCGCGGTGCAGCGCGACCAGCGCCCGTACGCCCGTGACCACGGCGTCCGTGACGGGCGTGCCCAGCTCCCGCGCCTCCTCCAGCAGTCGCCCGCACCAGGTCTCGGCGCTGTCCAGCCGGCCCGTGTGCACGAGCGCGAGCAGACCGGCCTCCAGGACCTCGACGTTGGTCTCGGAGACGCGGAGCCGGAGCAGCGCCTCCTCGGGGTCGGCGGCGGTGGGCGCGTCGGCGGTGGGCGCGTCGGCGGCGGGCCGCAGCGCGGACGCCAGCGCCCCCATCGCCTGCCAGCGGGGAAGCGCCGCGGCGGTGCGGGGGGCCGCCTGGCCGGCGGTGTCGTACGGCCCGGTGAGCCCGCACCTTTCCCGCACCCCGGGATAGGTGACCGCCATCAGCTGCCGCAGCATGGCCAGCCCGTCGAGCAGCCGCTGGTCCGCGCCGTCGCTGTGCGCCGCGGCGGCCGCCTGCCAGTAGGCGGCGGCCGCGTCCTCCATGTGCCCGTACCACAGCAGCCGCAGGGCGATGTGCAGGGAGTAGGTGGGCGGCAGCACGCCGTCGCGCGTGGGCGGCACCAGGGCGTGCACCCGCTGTGCCGCCGCCGAGGGGTCCAGACGCCAGCTCAGTTGCGCGTGGTAGGCGCGCAGGGCGAGGCGTTCCGACTCGATGGAACAGTAGCCCTCCGCAGCGCCCAGGCATCGTTCGGCGAATCCCATGTCGCCGTCCGCCAGCGTGCGTTCGGCTTCCCGCGTCAGCACCCGGCAGGCCCACGCCGAGGGGCGGCGGTACCCCGCGGGCACCGCCATCAACTGGTCGGCGACCTGGCGGGGCGTCGCACCGCCGTGCCGGAGCAGTTCGGCGGCCCGGTACCGCAGCCGGGCCTGCTCCTGGACGGGGACGTCGTCCAGGAGCGCGGCCCGCGCGACCGGGTGGCGGAAGGCGTCGCCGTCGAGGACTCCCGCCTCGCGCAGTGCGGCCAGGCCCTGGCGCAGCGGCGCGTCGGCCAGCCCGGTGAGCGCGCCCAGCAGTGCGGGTGTGGCGGTCTCGCCCAGCAGCGCGAGGCCGCGTGCGGCCTTCAGCGCGGACCGGCCGCTGTCGTGGACGCCGGCCAGGACCGCCTGCCGGAAGAGCTCCCCGGGCTGCGGCGGCGCCACGTCGAAGACCTGTGTGCGGGTGGCGAGGTGGTCGCTGAGCAGTGCCGAGAGCAGCAGCGGGCTGCCTCCCGTGAGAGCGTGCGCGTGCCGCGCGAACCGGGCGGCGTGGGCGGGGCCGAGCCGGTCACCGAGCACAGTGCCGACCCCGGCCGGGCTGAGCGGGCGGGGCCGGACCACCAACGCCCCGGGCACGCCGGTCAGTTCGGGCAAACTGTCGGTCCGTGGGCCCGCGGCATCGCGGTGGGTGGCCACCACGGTCAGCTGCCCCGCGCCGGCGTGCCGCAGCAGGTGTGCCAGGCACTGCAGCGACGGTGAGTCCGCGAACTGGATGTCGTCGATGGTCAGCAGCACCGGCGCCGCCCGGGAAGGGCGGTCTGCGAGCAGCGCCCGCTGCACGGCGAGACGTATTCGCCACGGCACGTGGGAGGTGGCGGAGAACATGGCGAACCGCAGCTGGTTCAGCGTCTGGTGGTCGCCCGTCGCAGTGCCCCGCAGCAACTGCTCCAGCACGGCGTACGGGAGGTGCCTTTCCTCCGGCGCGGTCGTGGCATGCATCACCGTGCCGCCGCGCGCGGCGGCGTAGTCGGTGAGGTGGTGCAGCAGCTCGGTCCTGCCGGACCCCGGTGCACCGCTGATGACGGCGAAGCGGCAGCGGCCGGACGGGTCGGCCGAGATGGACTCCTCGTAGAATCGCTCCAGCCGGGCTGTGTCGTCCTCGCGTTCCGCCAGCATCACCGCACATCCCTTCCGTGGGCCACGGAGCTGGTCGCGATGCGGGCGGTGCGGTGATGTGCGGATATATTTATATTGGTTGACGATTCGTGGGCAGTCATACCCAGTGAAAACCCCGTGTTTCATGCACGTGAATTCCGACGCCGATCGCCGGCGATGCCGGGCGGTCAACGGAATACCGTGCTCCCCGTAGTGAATCCCTTGCGTGGGATTCACCCCTGTGACTCTCCTCCGTCGGTTGATTCACCGACGGAGCGAGACCGGTGGCCGACCGTGCGTGTGAATGCCCCACGCTGTTGTTGTGTGTCTTCTCGGCCACATCCGGCGTTTCGACTGTAGCACCACGCCGAGCGCGAAAGATGCAGCAGATGTGAACACTTGGCGGCCACCTCGCCCCCCGGCGGGTGTGCGGGACAGTGCTCCAGGCACCGCGCGGACCTGGGAATGTGCGGCGTGGACCGCCCGTGGTCGCCACGCCGACGGGCGCTCGTGCCGGTCCCCGCCGCATTCTTCCCGGCCCCGCTCCGCGGCGGGCGTGGGGAAAGTCTCAACGGAATGGGGAATTGCGCGTCTGATGAATTACGCCGCGCGGACGCCACGTTGCGGCATGCCGCATCGCAGTGTGCCGCCCGGAATCGTGTCGTGCGTTTCGTGCGTTTCGTGCGCGGCGTACGGAAATCGTGTCGTGCGTTTCGTGCATGTCGTGGGGAAATGTGCGGTGCGTACTGCGTGGAATCGTGTCGTGGGTGCCGTGCGGAATCGTGCCGCCCGGCGCGTTTCGTAGCCGCGGGAAAACGCCGAAGGCCGGCATGGCCGTGCGATCGCCGTGCCATGCCGGCCTGCTCCCGATCCTCTCGGTGGC
>NZ_JBSGZO010000664.1:0-3749 GCF_053611045.1 Streptomyces sp. NPDC054841
AGATAGTGCAGCCCGGCCCGGGTGTGGAACATCGCGGCGGGCACGGGGGTGTGCAACCGCGCCGCCGCTTCCTCGTACGCGCCCCGGCCGGTCGCTCCGCGATCAGGACGCCGGTTCCGGCTTGCGGCTTCCGTTGCGTCAACTCCTACCGTCTTCTGTGTGGCCGGAGAGACCGGCCCGGCGATGGGAGGCAGGGCAATGGCCTGGTCGATCGCGGATGTGGCCCGGATGTCCGGGGTGACGTCCCGGACACTGCGGCATTACGACGAGATCGGCCTGCTGCCGCCGGCATGGATCGGGAGCAACGGGCACCGCCACTACGAGGAGGCCGATCTGCTGCGGCTGCAGCAGATCCTGCTGATGCGGGAGCTGGACGTGGGGCTGCGCGAGATCCGGGCGGTCCTGGACAGCCAGGCCGATCAGGTGGCCGTGCTCCGCGAGCACCACCAACGGCTGCTGGCGGAACGGGACCGGCTGGAGACGCTCGCCCGCACGGTCGGCCGCACCATCGCCGAACTGGAGGAAGGCAAGGACAACAACGACATGGCAAAGATCAACAGGCCGGAGAACCTGTTCGAGGGCTTCGAGCCCTCCCGCTCCGGGACCAAGGCCGAGGCCGAGGTACGGGAGCGGTGGCCGGAGGCGTGGGAGCAGTCCCGGCAGGCCGTCGACAAGATGACCGCCGAGGACACGGAGCGGTGGCAGCGTGAGGCGACGGCGCAGATGATCCGCATCGCGGAGTTCATGGTGGCCGGCACACCGGTGGCCGATCCTGCGGTGCAGGCCGAGGTGGACGCCCACTACCAGGGCGTGTGCCGGTTCTGGACCCCGAACGCGGCCGCGTACAAGGGACTGGCCCAGACCTACGCCGACGACCCGGAGTTCCGTGCGAACTTCGACAAGATCGCTGACGGGCTGGCCGACTACCAGCGCGACGCGATGGTCGTCTACGCCGATGCCCGGCTGAGCTGACCGACGGCTCACACAGCCGGGGTGCTGCAGACCCCCGGCGGTGCAAGCAACTCTCTCCGCGCTCGGAGCACCCGGCCCACCGGACCACCGGCGTCAGTTGCACATCCAGGCACTTCTAGGGCGTGTTGCGAAAGTCCCGCCTGGCCCGCGACGCTTGGCACGCACTCCCCCGTAGCCCTTCGGGCACGGGAGGTGCCCCCACGCTGCGTTGTCGGACTCATCCAAGTACGTCCAGTACGAGGATGATTCTCCGCCTTGCGATCGCACGCACCAGACGCCGCGGGCCCCGCCCTCCGGGCGGACGGCGCTACTCTCGCAACACGCCCTAGTAGGAAAGCCCCGGGCAGTACACCCCCGACTCCGGTGTCGTGTAGCCGCCGCGGGCGATCAGCGTTTCCAGCCGCACCAGGGACAGCCCCCGGGTACGGACGGCCCACCGCAGGGTCTCCGGCAACAGGCGTCCCGGTATGCGCAGTCGGGGAGCGGGGCCATGGGGATCGTTCCGGCGCATCAGCTCGCCCGCGCCCGCGTACAGCGCACGGGCCGCGGACTCCGACACGGCCGTCAGATGGCCGAGGTCGGACAGGCCGGTGGTGTAGCCGGCCACTTCGCCGCTCTCCCGGTCCACGACGACGTACGGGGCGGACCAGGCGAAGGCCCGCTTGGCGGCCATGCGGATCTCGCCGTCCCGGGCATGGCCGTTGACCGTCAGGTACAGCTGCCGGCACACGTCCACATCGGCCTCGGTCATCGGGCGGACCTCGAAGCCCGCCATGTTGCCCGGTGTCGGCGGGGCGTATCCGCTGACGACGGAGAGCTGTTCGCGCGGCACGAAGCCGAGCGAGGAGTACAGCCGGTACGCACCGAGGTTGTTGGTCACCTGCACGGCCCGCACGGACTCCCGGTCGTGCCGCTCGCCCGCCGTGATCACCGCGTCCATCAGCAGCCGGCCCGCTCCTGCGCCCTGTGCGGCGGGATCCACGCTCAGCGGGCCGAAGGCCGCCACGGACTCGCCCAGGACCAGGAAGTTGGAGCCCACGACGGTGCCGTCGCCGTCGACCGCCACGTAGCTGAGGCAGCCGGGAGAGGCGAGCCGTTCCCGGAACATGTCGGTCACGACGTCCGCGTCCGGCCACTCCGGCGGCAGGTTCAGTGACGCGTTCAGCGAGTTGAAGGCGTCGAAGCAGATCGCGGCCATACGGGCCAGGTCGTCCGGTGTCGCCTCCCGTACGGTCAGGCCCCCGCCGCGTGGGGCGTCCCCCGGGGCGTCGGGGTGCGGGAAGTAGCCGACGCGGACGAAGAAGTCGACGTACTTCTCGAAGAGTTCACGAGTCATCGGCGGGCAGTCGATGCCCGTTTTGGCCAGCAGTTCCCGCGTCTCGGTGGTGTCGACGGTCAGATAGTGGTTGCGGCCGCTGTGGATGGTCGACTCGAAGGCGTCGATCATGGGCACCATCGCGTTGTCCCGGTCGGACCTGATGCGCTCGACCCAGGAGTCCCAGGCCAGTTCGTCGAGGCGGTAGCCGAGTGACCGCAGGGAGTCCGTCATCTCCGCGAACGGCAGATGGGTCCGGTTCGCGATGTGATGGTTGCGGCCGGACGCGGCCTCGTCGCGGGACAGCGTGAGGATCGCCGCGCTGACGTGGTCGACCGGCACCAGATGGAAGATGCCGGCGGGGTCGGCCGGTACGGCGCCGGCCTGCACGATGCCCTTCATGCTGAGCCAGACGAAGTCGTGGGTCTGGCAGAAGCCGCGCTCGGAATCGCCCGAGATCTCGTCGACCCGGTAGACGGACACCGGCAGGCCCCGGTCCCTGGCGAGCGTGATGATCTGCTCCGCGACCAGCTTCGTCTGCCGATAGCCCGACGACAGTGCCTCGGCCGGACCGGGCGGGTCGGTCACCTTCAGGGCCACGCCCGGCACGGCCTCCGCGGCGAACACACCGGTGGACGACACATGGTGGACGGGCACGGTCCGGTGCCGGGCGGCCAGTCGCAGTATCTCCTCGGTGCCGGAGACGTTCGCGGCCCTGAGCGCCGAGTACGGATACAGACCGTTGACCGTCGCGGCCGCGTGGTAGACGGCGTCGACGCGGCGGGCCAGGGCGTCGAACCGTTCGGGGGCCAGCCCCAGCAGGGGCTCGGCGAGATCGCCGACGACCACGGACAGCCGTCCGCTGTCGATGGCGTCCCAGAACTCGTACCACTCCAGATTGTTCCTCAGCCGCGCGAGCGCCTCGGCCTCGTCGGCGCCGCGCACCAGGCAGTGCACGGTGGCCCGCGTCGTACGCAGCAGATCGCGCAGCAGAAAGGCGCCGAGGAAACCCGTCGCGCCGGTGAGGAACACCTCCCGGGGATCGTCCGCGACCCGTACCACTTCGCCGGCGGGCACGATGTCGTCGGCCAGGGCCACTTCTGCGGCGAAGTCCACCGCGTCGTCGGCGGTGCCCACGGCGCTCGCCTCGCTGAGGACCTTCGTCAGCACATGGTCGGCCAGCACCGCCAGGGTCGGGTACTCGAAGACGAGCGTGGCCCGCAGGCTGACACCGCTGAAATCGCTGATCTGGTTGCGCATCTCCACGGCCGCCAGCGAATCGACACCCATGTCGGAGAACGGAGTGTCGGGGTCGATGTCGTCCGCGTCCGAGTGACCGAGGACGGTGGCCACCCGGGCGGCGACCCGCTCCATCATGAACAGGAGCTGCTTCTCGCCGTCCAGACCGGACAGCCGGGCCGCCAGGGCGGCTGCGACTGCCGGCTGCTGCCCGGGCAGGAGG
>NZ_JBSGZO010000665.1:0-3727 GCF_053611045.1 Streptomyces sp. NPDC054841
AACCTCACCCGGGCCGGCCGCATGCACACGCACGAACCAGGCGTCAGCCGATCTCGATGAGCAGATCGCCCGCCTCGACCTGCTGGATCTTTCCGATCGCCAACCGCGCGACCGTGCCCGCGCACTGGGCGGTGATGGAGGCCTCCATCTTCATCGCCTCGATGGTGGCCACCGTCTGACCCGCCGACACCGAAGAGCCCTCCTCCACCTGGAGCGTCACGACGCCCGCGAACGGCGCGGGGACGTGCCGGTCGTTGCCGCGCTCGGCCTTCTCCGCGGCCTTGACCTCGGTGGCGACGGACTTGTCCCGCACCGACACCGGGCGCAGCTGGCCGTTGAGCGTGGCCAGCACCGTACGGAAGCCCCGCTCGTCGGCCTCGGAGATCGCCTCCAGCTCGATCAGCAGCGTGACACCGGCCTCCAGGGTGACCGTGTGCTCGGTGTCCGGCTCCAAGCCGTAGAAGAAGTCCTGCGTGGGCAGTACGGACGTGTCGCCGTACGCCTCGCGGTGGGCCTCGAACTCCTTGGTCGGGCCGGGGAACAGCAACCGGTTCAGCGTCGCCCGCCGTTCCTGGACCAGTCCCTGGTGGTCCTCGTCCGACAGGGTCGCGCTCTCGGCCTGCGCGGGACGGCCCTGGAGTGCGCGCGTACGGAACGGCTCGGGCCAGCCGCCGGGCGGGTCGCCGAGCTCGCCGCGCAGGAATCCGACCACCGAGTCCGGTACGTCGAACTTGCCGGGGTCGGACTCGAAGTCGGCCGCCTGGACCCCTGCTCCGACCAGATGCAGGGCGAGGTCTCCCACCACCTTCGAGGAGGGGGTCACCTTGACCAGCCGGCCCAGCATCCGGTCGGCGGCCGCGTAGCAGTCCTCGATCAGCTCGAAGCGGTCGCCGAGGCCGAGCGCGATGGCCTGCTGACGCAGGTTCGACAGCTGCCCGCCGGGGATCTCGTGGTGGTAGACGCGCCCGGTGGGCGAGGCGAGCCCCGACTCGAAGGGCGCGTAGACCTTCCGCATGGCTTCCCAGTACGGTTCGAGTCCCCCGACCGCGTCGAGCGAGAGCCCGGTCGCGCGCTCGGTGTGGTCGGTGGCCGCCACGAGCGCCGACAGGGACGGCTGGCTGGTGGTGCCCGCCATCGACGCGACGGCGGCGTCGACGGCGTCGACGCCCGCGTCGATCGCGGCGATCAGCGTCGCGAGCTGGCCACCCGCCGTGTCATGGGTGTGCAGATGCACCGGAAGGTCGAAGCGCTCGCGCAGTGCGGTGACCAGGGTCCGTGCGGCGGGCGGGCGCAGCAGGCCGGCCATGTCCTTGATGGCCAGTACGTGCGCGCCGGCCTCGACGATCTGCTCCGCGAGGCGCAGGTAGTAGTCGAGCGTGTAGAGCTGTTCGGCCGGGTCCGACAGGTCCGCGGTGTAGCACAGGGCGACTTCGGCCAGCGCGGTGCCGGTGGACCGTACGGCATCGATGGCGGGACGCATCTGCGAGACGTCGTTGAGCGCGTCGAAGATCCGGAAGATGTCCATGCCGGTCGCCGCCGCCTCGGCGACGAAGGCGTCGGTCACCTCGACGGGGTAGGGCGTGTAGCCGACGGTGTTGCGTCCGCGCAGCAGCATCTGCGTACAGATGTTGGGCACCGCCTCCCGCACGGCCGCGAGACGCTCCCAGGGGTCCTCGGCGAGGAAGCGCAGGGCCACGTCGTAGGTGGCGCCGCCCCAGCACTCCAGGCTCAGCAGCTCCGGTGCGGTGCGGGCGACATACGGGGCGACGGCCAGCAGATCGCGCGTCCTCACCCGGGTGGCCAGCAGGGACTGGTGCGCGTCACGGAAGGTCGTGTCCGTCACCGCGACGGCCCGCTGCGCGCGCAGCTCCGCCGCGAACGCCTCCGGCCCGAGTGCCGCGAGGCGCTGCCGGCTGCCTTCGGCGGGCGGACTGCCCAGTGGGGCGGGAGGGAGCTTGGCGGCCGGGTCGATGACCCGGGGACGCGGGCCGTGGGGACGGTTGACGGTCGTCTCGGCGAGATAGGTGAGCATGCGGCTTCCGCGGTCGGCCGAGGGGCGCGCCCGGAGCAGCTCCGGATGATCGGCGATGAAGCTCGTCGTGACACGGCCCTCGCGGAAGCCGGGGTGGTCGAGCACGGCGCCGAGGAAGGGCAGGTTGGTGGCGACTCCGCGAATACGGAACTCGGCGATCGCACGCCGCGCGCGGCGGGCGGCGTTGGCGAAGTCGTGGCCGTGGCAGGTCAGCTTGACCAGCATCGAGTCGAAGTGGGCGGACACTTCGGCGCCGGTGTGGACGGTGCCGCCGTCGAGCCGTACCCCGGGGCCGCCCGGAGAGCGGTACGCGGAGATGGTGCCGGTGTCGGGGCGGAAACCGTTGGCGGGATCCTCAGTGGTGATACGGCACTGCAGAGCCGTACCCGTGAGGACGATGTCGTCCTGCGTCAGGTTCAGTTCCGGGAGCGTCATCCCTGCGGCGATCCGCAGCTGCCCGATCACCAGGTCCCGGCCGGTGACCTGCTCGGTGACCGTGTGCTCCACCTGGATACGCGGGTTCATCTCGATGAAGACATGATTGCCGCGCTCGTCGACCAGGAACTCCACGGTGCCCGCGTTGACGTACCCGATGTGCCTGGCGAACGCGACGGCGTCGGCGCAGATGCGCGCGCGCAGCTCCGGGTCGAGGTTCGGCGCGGGCGCGATCTCGACGACCTTCTGGTGGCGCCGCTGCACCGAACAGTCCCGCTCGTACAGGTGGACGACGTTCCCCTGGGCGTCGGCGAGGATCTGCACTTCGATGTGGCGCGGGTTGACGACGGCCTGCTCCAGGAAGACGGTGGCGTCTCCGAACGCCGACTCCGCCTCGCGCATCGCCGCGTCGATGGCCTCCCGAAGCTCGGCGGGCTGGGCGACGTGCCGCATTCCTCGTCCGCCACCGCCGGCGACGGCCTTGACGAACACCGGGAACCCGATGGAGTCGGCGGCGGCGACCAGCTCGTTCACGTCCGTGGACGGCGCCGACGACTTCAGTACGGGAACCCCGGCCTCGCGGGCGGCCGCCACCGCGCGGGCCTTGTTGCCGGTGAGGTGCAGTACGGAAGCGGGCGGCCCGACGAAGGTGATCCCGGCCTCGGCGCACGCGGCGGCGAGGTCGGGGTTCTCCGAAAGGAAGCCGTATCCGGGGTAGATGGCGTCGGCACCGGCCTTGCGCGCGGCCTTGATCACCTCGTCGACCGAGAGATAGGCCCGCACCGGGTGGCCCTTTTCACCGATCTGGTAGGCCTCGTCCGCCTTGGCCCGGTGGAGCGAATTGCGGTCCTCGTAGGGGAACACGGCCACGGTGGCGATGCCGAGCTCGAACGCCGCGCGGAAGGCGCGGATCGCGATCTCGCCCCGGTTGGCGACCAATACCTTGCGGAACATCAAAGTCCCCTGTCGTGTTGCGGGCACGCGGCCTCAAGGTGGCGATGTCATTCCGGCTGCCGGGATCGGCATCCGCTGTTCCCGTGGACGGTACCGATCAGTAGCGGTGGCGTCGATCTCCTGCCGACGGGAGCTACGTCACGCCGGCCGGAACAGGCGTCGGCACAGATGACGGTCCTCGCGGGATGCGCGTTCGACCAACTCTGCGGTGTCACCTAAGGGCTGTCCCGTAATCCCCGGTGGATCAGCGCGCGGCGTCAGATGCGGTGCATCGCAAGGCGGAGGGTCGTCCTCATACTGGGCGTA
>NZ_JBSGZO010000666.1:0-3719 GCF_053611045.1 Streptomyces sp. NPDC054841
CGTTGACGTACAGCACCTTGGCGCCGCGCCGCACGACGACGACTCGGTCGGCCAGGTGCTCGGCTTCGGCCGGAGAACCTCGCGTGGTCGAAGCTGACCGTGCCGCCGGTTCCCCCGTCAGAAGTTCACGTAATTCCCCAGACTCCCGGTCGTCGCCAGGCGTCTCGGGCCGATGACGGTGCTCGTTAGAGTGCCTGCGTGTCGAAGACGAGCGTGAGTAACGAGACGGGCAGCCTGCTCTGCCTCTGGGTGGAGCCCTGGGGAACTGATCACTGGATGCGTCCGGGTGAGGAGTTCACCGTCGTGACCGAGACGGAGCCCGCGGAGTCGCCGTTCAAAGTCGTCGTTCATGACCAGGGCATCACGGTGTGGGTGAATTCGGGCAGTGACGCCGAGGTCTTCGACAAGAACGGCAACCCGGCGCCGTGCGGGCATCAGCGCCCGGCCGACGCCGGATTCTGACCGGCCGCGTCGTCAGGTAAGTGGCTTGACGGGCCTGTCAGTGGGGTTCTTGGGACGCTTGTTCGGCCGGTAGCTAGGGCCGTTCATGATGACCTGATGACTGGTGTTGATCAGCCGGTCCAGGAGCGATTTCGCGACGACGGGATTGGGACCGCTGGCCCGTCCGGAGGAGACCGGTTTTCCCTGTTCGGGTGGCCACCGTTGCCGACCTCGCACGCCATCGGCGCCGAGGGATGTCTGGCCGCTGGTCCTCGCCGTCGAAGCCGCGGTCGAAGCCCTTGAGGACCGGGTCGAGTTCGGCCAGCGGCGCCGCACAGGGAGCACAGCCGGGTACCCGGGTGCTGCGCCGCGTCCAAGGCCCGCTCCAGGGTGAGTGTGACGCTGCGCGGTAGTTGGCCAGCGCGCTTGGAAGAGCATGAGGTCAGCGCCTGATGTTGGGTCGGGGTTGGCCATGATGTTGAGCGATTGCTGGCCACCGGGATCGGGTTCCCGGCCATGGCACTGGCGACCTCGCGTAGTCGGGAGTCTCGCATTCCTCAGCTGTTGAGTGCTCTTGGTGACCGTGAGTGGTCGCCAGTTTCACACCCCAGGTAGTCGTTCCTCGGCAACCGACGGATGCGAGCGTGACGCGCCCACAATCGGACGAATGCGATAGCAAGGCACCGAACGGGGATCCAATTGGCTGGTTGCCCAACCGATTCGACCCGAGGATGTCCCCATGCGTCGTGCCCTTACAGCGGTTGCCTTGTGCGCCGGGACTGTTGCTCTCACGCTCGGAAACGCGGGATTCGCCAACGCGGAAGCTTGGATCTTCCCGCGACAGTGCTTGGACGGGGGCGGGCAGGTTATGCAGATCGAGCCCGGGCTAGGCACCTGCGTCGGCGGGACGTACGACGGCGCCGAGGTGCGAGAGCGAGCCTGAGCCCATTCGATTCCACTGTGATCGCATCGCCCCGCCGAACTGTTCGGCGGGGCGGCGTTACCACGCTCCTGGCGACCGTGAGTGGTCGCCAGGAGCGTAGTGACGCCAGATTCCTCCGGCTTCGGCGGCGAGTTGGGCGGTGTCCGGGCGACCACCGGAGCGGGGGCCTGGAGGACGAGGTCCTTCCCCTGCCGAGGTGAAGCCGCCGGCGGCGACGACTCCCACGACGGGTGTGCCTGCCGGTCAGGGAGCGGGGATGGGGCCTCCGGGCCGGAATCGCTCCACCCCGACGATGTGCCGCACCTTGACCGGGCGCACGATCACCGCGACCCGCTGTTCCCCCGGCATGATCCACTCGAAGTCGCTGCCCAGGTACTTGCGGGCCAGCTGGTCCATCCGGTCGTGTGCCTCCTCGCCCTCGATGAAGCGGGCCACCACGCCACTGATCTGCACTCGGTCGAAGGGGTCGGTGGCGTCCGCGTGCGAGAGATAGACACGGGGGTCGCGGCGCAGGTTTTCCTCCTTCACCCGACCCACCGAGGTGTTGAACGTCAGCTCCCCCTCCCCCTCCAGATCCACCCACATCGGGCTGACCTGCGGTGCACCATCGGCGAACACGGTGCCGACGTACCAGATGTTGGGGGCCTGCAGCCGGGCGCGGACAGCTTCATCGAATGTCGCAGTCATCCTGGGAGGGTACTAACCGTGATCGAGAGAGTTCGAGGGAAACCGTGGAGTCCGCCAGTTGAAGCAGATGCCTGGGCGTGAGCCATCCCCGCGCTCCTGCCCCGGTAGCCGAGACATCGCAGCGGGCTGGGCACCGGCGCTCGTACTGCGCCGGGTCGAGTCCGCCGACTCATGCTCAGCCCCACCAGGTCTCGCACTCACTCGCCAACTGAAGCGCTCCTTACCTTGTTGGCCGACATGCGCGACAAGAACTGGATAGCCGAGTCCAGGCAGCGTCTCGCAGCGACGCAGGCCGCTCTCGGCGAGCAGTCGCACTGAGAATCGCGAGGAGCGCGGATTCCCAACAGAGGATCTTGTCGGAGGCTCTTCTCTACACAGCGACCGCTTGACAACGCTGATTGGGAATCAGTCACACCGGACCAGTTGGTCCGGGCTCGCGGGCGTATCCACTCAGGGGCGGGAGCCCGGCGACTGTCCACAGGCGATCCGTGATCCCTAGGAGGCATGAGCGATCACGAGTAGCAGCAGCTGGCCCCGCGCCGCGGCAAGGTCCTGGAGGCCCTCGCGCGTGCGGAGCGGAAGGTGTTCACCCGGCCCGCGCCGAAATCCGCGAAGGCTCAGGTGAAATTCCTTCTCACGCGGGCGAAGGGGTCGACCCAGGCCCTCGCGGAGCGCCTGGGCGTCTCGCGCTGGACGGTGGAGCGCTACCGCGCTGGGACGCTGACGACCCCGCAGAAGTGCCTCCAGGCCGCCCTGGTGGAGGAGGCCGAATCCGAGTGGCAACCGCAGGTCGTCCGCCGGACGGTCCGCAACTGCCAGAGGTAGGGCGCTGAGAAGGTCTCGCCGGTGGGTCGCGGCACGCCTTGGCGACCTCCTCGTTGCTGAACTGCTCACGGTTGGGCCGCCGGACGACCTGGAACAGGGTGTCGATCTTCTCGGCCAGCGTCTTGGGCTCTTCGCGTTCCTCTGGCATACGCCTTGCTCCTCCCCTCGTCCCGGGCGGTTCGCTCGCGTTGGCTCAGATGAAGCGGATCTTGTTCAGCATGCACGTCAGCATGGGTGTTCGGAGGTGGCTCCGTGGCTCGGGCCTCGCCAGCCGCAGGCGCAGGCGGCCCGGCAGGCGGCCGCTTTCGGGCGCCTCATCAGGCCGTTGTATGCCCACCACTCGCTCGTTCGGTGCCCGCCGCTACCGCTGCCGATATCCAAGTACACGGGCTTGGGCTCACTTCCGTCGGCGAGGACGGCTCCCACGATGCCCTCATGGGACTCCCCGTACTCCTCAGCGCTCCACCCCAACTGCTTCTCCTTCAATCCTGCACCGGGAGGAACGCGGTCGGCTCCTCACAGGTCGTCGACATCCGATGCCCGCGTGCCGGGCGCGGTGTTACGCATTCGAGGGTGAGGATGCCGCAGGCCATGCACCTGCGGCGAGCGATTGCCCCAAAACCGACCGGATCGAAGTGCAACCCGGGCCGCGGTCGGCGCCTGGGACCCACAACCCGCAAGCATGGTCTCCCTGTTACGGCCGCCCACAGACCTGCCCTCCGGACAGGGGGTCTATCAGGAATCAGGTGTAGTTCGTCTGTTTGGCCTATTGGTTCTTGGGCGGGCTGATCGGCCTACACTCGTCCGGCCGTAAGGCGGCCGT
>NZ_JBSGZO010000667.1:0-3711 GCF_053611045.1 Streptomyces sp. NPDC054841
CGCGGCCCCGGCAGCGGACCTGCTGCTGGGGCCGCGGTCACCGTTCCGGATGGCTCCGTGGACGGCTGTCGGTCGTCTACGACTCGTCGTTCACCCAGAGCTGCCACTTGCCGCTGGCGGACTTCTTGCAGTCCCACTCGGAGTAGGCGGAGTTCACGCCGTCGTCGTAGCACTCCTGGTGCGTGCGGTAGGTGCCGACGTAGATCCACGAGAAGGCGATCGGTCCCGCGGCCGTCGTGCCCGTGGCGGAGGACGCGGGTGTGGCCTGCGCCGTGGCGACGGTGCCTCCGGTCAGCAGAGCGGCTCCCATCGCCGCCGTGGCGAGCACAAGTCCAGTACGCATGTCTGCCCTTCGAGTCGAAATCTTGCTGTCGGCGAGATCCTGGGGCACGAAGGAGCAAGGGGGAACAGAGATGGGATGTCCCGGACGTCCCTGGCGTGTCCCGGACGCTCCGCTTCGTGTCCTGGCTGGTCAGCGTGCCGTCCCTCAGCCGTGTCCGCACGCCGTCCGAGTGTCCCGGTCGCGGAAGCAGCGGCTCGTGATCGAGTCACGGCTCGTCACCTGTGGGGCATCGTGATTGGCGGGGATGGTCGTTGACGGCTCGCCGGACACGACCAGATGATCAACTTCATGAAAGAGGAGCGAGGCCGGGAACTCGGAGAGATCGACGAGTTACCCGCATTCATGGAGTTGCTGCGCCGGCTCAAGGAGGACTCCGGCCTGACCTACCGGCAGTTGGAAGAGCGCGCAGCGGAGGCGGGGGACGTACTGCCGCGCAGCACCGCGTCGAGCATGCTGAGCCGCGACGCCCTACCGCGACCTGATCAACTGGCTGCCTTCGTGAAAGCCTGCGGAGAAGGGCAGCCGGTGGCGGAATGGCTGCAGGCGCGGGACAGGATCGCCGGTGGGCACGGGACCGGTGGCGCCGGGACACCACCGCCACGGCGTGGTCCGCTCATCAGGCCACCGCGCAGGGTTGCAATACTGGCCGCGTCCGTGGCCGTCCTGGTCCTGGCCGCCGTCGGGGCATGGCGGCTGACGGCGGCCGGCTCACCGGGGGACAGCCCGGACCGGACCGCGCCCTCCGCGCCCTCCGCGCCCTCCGCGCCCTCCGCGCCCTCCGCGCCTTCCGCGCCTTCCGCGCCCTCCGCGCCTTCCGCGCCTTCCGGCGTCGCGCCGGCACTGCTGAGCGGCTGGGTACGCATCCGCCCGGTCACCGCTCCTGATCTCTGCCTGACGGACGGACGGGTCCTGGACCGCCGGTACACCCCGCTGGTCGCCGTTCAGCGGCCGTGCACCAAGGTGGCACCGCAGGCCACGAGGCTGGAGCCGATGGGCGGGGACACGTTCCGGATCCAATGGCACCATCCGGACTACGGCAAGGGCTGCCTCAAGGCACTCACCGAGGGCCCGGGCGCCGGGTTGCTGGAGCCGTACGACGACTGCGTGCAGGGCAGCCTGTTCCACCTCGAACCGTCCGGCTCCTACGAAGGCGGCAGGTACGTCCTTCGCGTGGACGGTCAGGGATGTGTGGGGTCGGAAACGGCTGAGGGGACCGAGGCCGTGATGGAGCGGTGCAGGGGCAAGGGCGGCCAGGTGTTCTTCATCGGGCCGGCGTCCTGACCCGGACTCCGGTCGTGCGCCCGCCGTTCCACCCCGTCGACGGTTGGAGAGCGCACCTCACGCGCACCGCCCCACGTGGCACGACGGGGCGTGCGGCACGAGCGCAGGCACGGTGCCCCGGCGGCTGTCCGGGAGCGTCCGGGACTGTCCGGGACAACGGATGTGCCTTGCCCTCGCCCCCTCGCGCCGCAGACGGTCTCCTGTGTTGCGTCACCCCACAGGAAAGGCAGCCACCATGCCCGTACGCGCACTTCGCACAGCGCTGGCCGCGACCGTCATCGCCGGGTCGGCCATCACCATGACGGCCACACCCGCGCAGGCGGCGCAGGCCTGCAAGACCCTCTCCACGCCCAGCGGCGGCAGCGCGAAAATGTGCAAGAGCTGGGACTCCGTCGGCGGCGGCTACTACGACGGCAGGTGGTGGAGCGAGGGACCCGTGCCGACCAAGATCTACCTCAAGGTGATCGAGGACGGCTGGGAGCACGAAGCGGCTTTCTCGGGTCGCTACAACCACCGCAAGGTCGTGCAGCTCAAGCTGTGCTACTCGCTGACGGGCAAATGCGGCACGCCCTGGTGAGGCATGGGGCGGGCGCCTCGGCGTCGCTGTGCGGGCTCGGGGTGGCCGGGGGAAACCCACGCCTGCCGCGAGCTCGACACCGCAGTCACGGGAGGTCCGCCGGACTGTCGGCGAAGGTCTCTCGGACTCGGACAAGGAGTCTCATGGGTCGCGGCTACGTCAGGCCCGCGTTGGGCGGAGCATTGAGCAAGGTCGTGCGGGCTTACGTATTCCCCGGCAGGCAGCAGCCAGCCACCCCCGGAGGATTCCCCATGGCCGAAGCCGGCAGCAATGTCACCGAGCTCTTCCGCGCGTCGACGGCGCACAGCCCCTCGTACGCGTCGCTGAACAGGGCGGCAGGGGACAGCCGCGCGATCATCGATTTCTGCATCCCCTGCAATCCGTACTTTCCGACGCCCGAGATGTTCGAGGAACTGGGCGACCGGCTGCGGGAGATCCTCACGTACTACCCCAGCAGCGCGGACACCATCACCACCGAGCTGTGCTCGGTGCTCGGCCTCAACCCGCAGACGGTGGCCATGGGCAACGGCTCGACCGAGCTGATCACCTGGATCGACCATCTGCTGGTGCGCGAGTCGCTCGCCGTACCGGTCCCGACGTTCGGCCGCTGGACCGACCAGCCGATGGAGACGGGCAAGCGGGTCGACATGTTCCCGCTGCCGGAGTCCTCGGGGTTCGCCCTCGATCCGGCCTCGTTCGTGGAGTTCATACGGACCCGGGGGTCCCGTACGGCCGTCATCTGCAATCCGAACAACCCGGACGGCGGGCTGCTGCCGCGCCACGGCGTCCTCGCGCTCCTCGACGCCCTTCAGGACCTGGACCTGGTCGTCGTGGACGAGTCCTTCCTGGAGTTCGCGGACGCCGAGGCGGAGACGAGCGTCGTCGCCGACGCGGTGCTGCGCCCGAACACGATCGTGCTGCGAAGTCTCGGCAAGAATTTCGGCCTGCACGGCGTGCGCTTCGGCTATCTCGTGGCCAATCCGGGCCTTGCGGGGCGGGTCAGGGCGGCGCTGCCGAAGTGGAATCTCAACTCCTTCGCGGAGACAGTGGTGTTCATGCTCAAGGAGCACCGGCTGGAGTACGCACACAGCCTGCGGCTGGTGCAGCGCGACCGCCAGGAGATGATCTGGCATCTGAGCCGGCTGCCCGGCCTGACCGTCCACCCGTCCCAGGGCAACTTCGTGTACGTGCGGCTGCCGGAGGGGGTCGACGGCGCGGCGCTGCGGGACCGGCTGCTGGAGGAGCACGGAGTGCTGGTCCGGGAATGCGGCAACAAGATCGGCAGTTCCAGCCGGTATCTGCGACTGGTGGTGCGGCCGCAGACGGATGTGCAGCAACTGGTGGCGGGTCTTGAGCAAACCCTGTACGCGGCACACCACGCGCAGGCGACGAGCCGGGGTCAGGTGCCGGGAGCGATGCTGGGAGCAATGCCGGGAGCCGTGCCGGGACCGATGCCCGCACTTGCGCTGCCGTACGCGTCCGGCACCGCGGCCGTGGACCGTCTCGTGCG
>NZ_JBSGZO010000668.1:0-3709 GCF_053611045.1 Streptomyces sp. NPDC054841
TCCTCGTACTGGGCGTACTTGGATGAGTCCGACAACGCAGCGAGGGTGCGTGCCAGGCGTCGCGGGCCAGGCGGGACTTTCGCAACACGCCCTAGTTCTTCTGCCGGTGCCGCCGTGATCCGCGGCGGGAGCCGGAATGATGGGTGGCTTTGGCCAACGAGGGTTCGGTGACCAAAGCCGCGGGCGTGTTGCCCATGTCGCAGTCGGCGTTGACCCATCAGATCGCGTCGTTGGAACGGGAGTTGGGCGTGCCCGTTGGCGGAGCGGCGTGCGTCGCCTGGCGGCGAGGGCTGCCCGAGGTCGACGCCGCAGCCGGCACCCGGGCACGGGCCGAGGAACCCGTCAGGGTCGGCCGGCCTCAGCTCGTGGGCTTGGACCGCGTCGTCCACCTGCTGACTGCAGAAGCGAGGTCACAGACGGCCGAAGGAGTGATAGAGCGCGCGGGCACGCGCGGTGTCGATGGGCCCGGACTCGGACAGATGCAGGAAGTGGTTCAACTGCCACGTCTGCGTGTTGCGGGCTTGGCGGTTGGTGGTTGTCACCCACGGCGGGTAGACGCGGAACGCCCTTTTCCCGCCGGAACCGTTCCTTGACACGATGTCCCGTTCACAGAGCACGTCCCGCGGAAACACGAACTGACCGAACCGCCGGCCTTCGCGACTGCTGATGACGAACAGATCAACGGGATCCTCAGCATCGAAGGGCTGGATCGGCCCGCCCGGGGACCTCTTCCACACCGTGACGAACTGACCGACCTTCTTCGGGGTTGTCCTGGCCACACGGAACCTGACCGAGAAGCCGTCCAGCGTGAACTCGCATGCCCCGTACTCGGCGCTCTCCGCTTCAGGCACCGGCCGGGAACACGCGAACCCACTCGGGCCGTACACCAGCTCCTTCGCCACCAACAGGTCACCGGGGATCCCGGCCTCGCCCGGCCAAGGCCCGGGATCACGGGCGCCGAGCCCCGAAGGGACGTCACGTTCCATCGCCATGCTCGCATCCTGTCACCACCAGCTATCGAACACATAATCGATCACGGCCTGTCGAGCCGGCTCGTCGTGGGCGACTGCAGTGCCATCACAGCGGGTCGAGCTCGCACTAACCAGTAAAAGTCTCTTGACTGGTTAGGTTTGATATGGTCGACTGGCTTCATAACCGGTCAAGCTTGATAGAGAGGTTAGTGGAATGACTCCCGCAGTCCATCACCGCACGGTCGCCGTCAACGGCCTCGAGGTCTTCTACCGGGAGGCCGGTGACCCTGACGCGCCCGCCGTGGTGCTGCTCCACGGCTTCCCGACCAGCTCGCACATGTTCCGCCACCTCATCCCGGCGCTCGCCGACCGGTACCACGTCATCGCTCCCGACCACATCGGGTTCGGACAGTCGGCGATGCCCGCCGTGCAGGACTTCCCCTACACCTTCGACGCCCTCGCCGAGGTCACCTCCGGCCTGCTGCGGCAGCTGGGTGTCGACCGGTTCGCGATGTACGTGCAGGACTACGGCGCCCCCATCGGCTGGCGCCTCGCGCTCCAGGCCCCGGATCGCATCACCGCGATCATCACGCAGAACGGCAACGCCTACGTCGAGGGCTTCGTCAAGCCTTTCTGGGACGGCGTCTTCGCCTACACCCAGGCACCCGGGCCGGACACCGAAGCTCCCATGCGGGGCGCCCTGACCGCCGAGATCACCCGCTGGCAGTACGTGAACGGAGTCGCCGACCCCAGCCTCGTCAGCCCCGACAACTGGGTTCACGACCAGGCGCTGCTGGACCGGCCCGGCAACGACGAGATCCAGCTCAAGCTCTTCCGCGACTACCCCACCAACGTGGACCTCTACCCGCACGTCCACCAGTACTTCCGCGACTCCCAGGTCCCGCTGCTTGCGGTCTGGGGCGCCAACGACGAGATCTTCGGCCCCGCGGGCGCGGAGGCGTTCGGCACAGACCTGCCCGACGCCGAGATCCACCTGCTCGAGTCCGGGCACTTCGCCCTGGAGAGCCACCTCGAGACCATCACCCAGCACATCCGCGACTTCCTCGGCCGCGTCCTCGTCTGACCGCACCCGGAAGGAACACACCATGGGACTGTCCTGGCAGCAGGGCCCTCTTTCCACGGCCGCGGTCGGACACTTCCTCACCCCCGAACCCCTGCCGCAGCGCCTGCTGTTCGCCGAGCGACTGCGCCGCCGCATGCGCGTGAAGTTCGACGACACGTGGATCGCCGACAGCGAGAACGTGATCCTGCTGCACGAGCCGGGCCGCTACCCCGTCGCCTACTTCCCCCGCGAGGACGTGGACCCACAGGTCCTGGCCGCGAGCGGCAAGGTCACCCGGCACAAGGACCTCGGCGACACCAACTGGTACGCGGTGCACGCCGGTGACCGCACCACCGAACGTGCCGCCTGGGAGTTCACCGCGCTGCCCGAACACGCCGCCGAGCTCCAAGGCCGCATCGCTTTCGCGTGGCGCGCCATGGACGCCTTCTACGAGGAAGACGAACGCATCCTGGGACATGCCGCGGACCCGTACCACAGCATCGACATCCGCAACACCTCACGGAACCTGGAAGTCCGCCTGGGCGACACCGTGGTGGCCCGCTCCGAACACCCGGTCGTGCTCTACGAGTCCGGATTCGCCCCGCGCTGGTACGTCCCGCGCGCCGACATCGACGAGACCCGGCTGCGCCCCGTCGAAGGTCAGACCTTCTGCCCCTACAAGGGCCTGTGCGACTACTACGCCATCGGCGACGTGAACCGCGCCGCCTGGTCGTACCGCAACGCGTACGAGGAGGTCGGAAGGATCGGCGACATGGTGTCGTTCGAGCCGGACCAGGTCGAGGTCCACCTCGACGGCAAGCGCCTGGAAATCGATCCCGGGCAGAACGTCGTCCCCCACGGTGTCGACCGTGGACTGGACGTCGACGAAGTCAGGGCCCGCTGACCCCTGGCGCCGCGGACCGGGACGCCGCCCGCGAACTGCTCTGGCGCCTTCGTCCGGCACCCCCGGATCGCCCAGGTCCGGGCCGACTCCACCTACGCCGACCGGCTTCCCACCTGGGCCGAGACTGCTGCGCAACACCCTCAGGACCGTCTCCCGGCGGCCGTTCGCGGAGCGCCAGCGGCGAAGGCCGGAGGCTCCGCCACTGGACAGAGTCGTCTGTCCGGGTTTCGCTGTATATATGCCGCATTTGATGAGCGGTCGTGCGGCAGGAAAGCGGCCGGGTCCCGATTGTGCGCGGTACGCATCGGGGCCCGGCACGCTGCGTGAGGAGCCGTACCGGGTGCGCTACGGCGACGGTCATGTGACCGGGATCCTCCCCGGTGCGGCTGTGTCGTTGACGCCTTCGCGCATCAGGTTCTCCCGGATACGGACCGAAGCGGGCCATGTCTCCGCGTTGTGGTCCCTGACCTGTTCTGTTCGCCCCGTACATATGGGTGGTGGTGACCGTGGAACGACAGGCGGTGTCGGTCGAGGTGATCCCGGACGGCTATGTGGTGTCGTGCCCGGGCATGGACGTGGTCGGGCGCGGGCAGACGGAGTCCGACGCGTGGCGGGACTTCTGGGCCGCGGTGCGTGCGGACGGGCAGCCGCCCAGGAAAGCGACGCTCCCGGCGCTGGGCGGGCGGCTGCCGCCGCGCCGGGCGAGGCGGCTGCGAGTGCGCACGATCCGGGTGCGGGACTTGTTCGGCTGAGCGTGCGAAGGTCCGTCCC
>NZ_JBSGZO010000669.1:0-3708 GCF_053611045.1 Streptomyces sp. NPDC054841
GGCCGCACACACTGCTCACAGTCCCGGCGTCCAGCGCCCGTCCGCCCTCCAGGAGGCGGGCGTCAGCCGGCCTCGGTACCGCAACCACCCGGGGGCACCCCCGGCCGCGCGGCGCCCCGGCGCGGAAGCCGGGAGCGTCACTCACGAACAGCGGGCCTCAGCGGACCTCGGTACGGCAACCACCCGGGAGCCAACCCCCGGACCCCCGGCCCGGAAGCCAGGAGCGCCAACCACCCGGGAGCCAACCCCCGGACCCCCGGCCCGGAAGCCGGGAGCGCCGCTCACGAGGCGCAGGCCTCAGCGGACCTCGGTACGGCAACCACCCGGGGGCCAACCCCCGGACCCCCAGCCCGGAAGCCGGGAGCTCCGCTCACGAGGCGCAGGTCTCAGCGGACCTCGGTGATCTCCGGGCCGCGCTGGAGCTGGCCCATGCCGCCCGAGAACCGGGACGTCTCCTGCTCCTCCTGCTGGACACCCTCGGGCACCATCTGCGCGTCGTTCGGCAGCTTCAGGACGATCGGGTCGCGGGGCGCCATCGGGCCCTCGCCGCGGACCACGACCGTGTCCCGGAAGATCTGCTCCAGCAGACCCGCGGCCTGCGGCTGCACCGCGCCCTGTCCGGAGATCACTCCGCGCAGGAACCAGCGAGGTCCGTCGATGCCGACGAAGCGCACCAGCTGTACGCCGCCGGTGCCGTCGGGCAGCTGGACCGGGACCTGGGCCCGCAGCTCCCAGCCGAGGGGGCCCTCGACCTCGTCGATGATGCCGCCCTGCTGAGTGATGCCGGAGGCGATCTCCTCGCGGACCTCGCCCCAGATGCCTTCCTTCTTGGGCGCGGCGAACGCCTGCAGCTGGACCGCGCTGTCCCGCAGCACGACCGTCGCCGCGACGATCGCGTCGCCCGCGACCTCCACACGCAGCTCCATGCCCTCGACTCCGGGCACGAAGAGGCCGCCCAGGTCCACGCGGCCCTCCTCGGGCCTGGAGACCTCGGAGAGGTCCCACGGACCGTCGGGCCGCGGCGCCGGCGGAAGGTTCACCCGGCGCGGCGCGTTCCGCTCCGCCGAGTCGTCCGTGTCGAGCTCGTCGACGACCTGCTCGGCCTCGCCCGCCACATCCGCTGCGTCCCCAGCGGGGCTGCTCTTCTTGCGACGTCCGAACACGTCACTGTCCTTCCCGGTCGGATACGACCGAAGCGTATCGATTCCCACCCTGTGAGCCGTCCACGGCGGCATGACCACCGGTGGACCCGAAGCCCCCCTCGGCCCGCGCCGAGCCGGGAAGCTCCGCCACCTCGTGGAAGCGCACCTTCTCGACCTGCTGGACAACCAGTTGAGCAATCCGGTCGAACCGTTCGAACCGCACGCTCTCACGCGGGTCCAGATTGACCACGATCACCTTGATCTCCCCACGGTACCCGGCATCCACCGTCCCTGGGGCATTCACGAGGGCCAGGCCGCAGCGGGCCGCCAGCCCCGACCGAGGGTGCACGAAGGCCGCATACCCGTCCGGGAGTGCGATAGACACTCCAGTCGGCAGAACCGTGCGCTCTCCGGGTGCGAGTTCGGCGGCCTCCGTGGTCACCAGATCGACACCGGCATCGCCCGGATGTCCGTATGACGGAATCGGTACCTCCGGGTCCACGCGCCGGATGAGTACGTCGACGGGGTTGCGCATCAGGGGTTCACCTCGAAGGCGCGGGCGCGCCTGACCTGGTCGGGATCTGCCATGGCCGCCTGGATCTCGGCCGGGCGGCCGTTGTCGATGAAGTGGTCGACCTTGACCTCGATGAAGAGGGCCTCGGCCCGGACCGCGACGGGCCCGTCGGGGCCGCCGATCCGGCCGGTGGCCCTGGAGTAGATCTTGCGGCCGCTCACCGCGGTGACCTCGGCCTCCAGGAACAGCACCGTGTCCACGGGTACGGGACGGACGAAGTCGGTCTCCAGTCGCCCGGTCACCGCGATCACCCGCAGCAGCCAGTTGAGCGAGCCGAGCGTCTCGTCGAGCGCCGTGGCCAGGACGCCTCCGTGGGCGAGGCCCGGCGCGCCCTGGTGCGCGGGGGTGACGGTGAACTCGGCGGTGAGGCTGACGCCCTCACCGGCCCGCGCCGCCAGGTGCAGCCCGTGGGACTGACCGCCGCCGCAGCCGAAGCAGTACTCGTAGTGCGCGCCGAGGAGCTCGCCGGGGGCGGGCGCGTCGAGGTGCCGTACCGGCGGTATGGCGTCGGCCGGAGGGGTCAGTGCAGTACTCACAGGCGCAGACCTTACCCGCGCGGGTAGCCGCAGGTCGCGCCGTGCCAAGCTTGGATTCATGCAGTCCTCCACCACGCCCTCCGGCCGGCCTTCCGGCCCGCCTTCCGCGCCGCGCTACGACGAGCGTCTGACCGCCCCCGGCTCCTGGTGGCTGATCACCGTCCTGGTGGCGCTGTCGGGCGGTCTGATACTGCTTCCGCTGGGCCCGCTGCCGATGCTGGGCGGGCTGATCGGCGCGGGCGCACTGGCGGCGGCCACCGTGAGTTCGTACGGCTCCGCCCGGATCCGGGTGGTTGCCGGCTCCCTGGTCGCGGGCGACGCGCGGATCCCTGTGTCGGCGCTCGGCGAGGCCGAGGTGCTGGACGCGGAGGAGGCGCGGGCCTGGCGCTCGTACAAGGCGGATCCGCGCGCGTTCATGCTGCTGCGCAGCTACGTGCCGACGGCGGTGCGGGTGACGGTCACGGACCCGGAGGACCCGACGCCGTACGTGTATGTCTCGACCCGGGATCCGCGGGGTCTGGTGGCCGCGCTGGACGCCGTACGGGCGGGCTGAACGGCAGGGCCACCGGCGCGCCCGCGGCGCGCGGTCAGTTCTCCAGCGCCTTGCGCAGCTCGGGCGGAAGCTCGGCGGGCAGTTGCGGCTGCTCGAACCCGGGCATCTGGGGCAGGGCGTCCCACGGGACCTGGCGCTTACGCAGGTCCTTTCTGATCCGCTCCGCGACCTTCCTGGTGTCGCGCCGGTTCATCACGGCGCCGACTGCGGCGCCGATCATGAACGGCATCAGGTTCGGCAGATTGCGGACCATGCGCTTCATGATCTGCTGACGCAGTTCACGCTTCATCTGGCCGCCGAGAGCGAAGTTGATCGTCGACGGCTTGGTGACGTCGATGCCGCGCTCCTCCGACCAGCTGGTCAGATACGCCGCGGAGCGCTCCTTGAGATTGCCCGGCGGCCGCATGCCGTAGACCTCGTGGAGCTCGGCGATGAGCTTCAGCTCGATCGCGGCGACGCCGATGATCTCCGTGGCCAGCTCGGCGGGCAGCGCGGGCGGGACGGGCAGCATGGCCGCCGCGCCGACACCTGCGCCGACGGTCGACGTGCCGTTGGCCGCGCCCGCGATCAGCTTGTCGGCGAGCTGCTCGGGCCCGAGGCCCGGGAACTGTGCCCGCAGGGTCGCGAGGTCGCGGACGGGGATGCGCGGCGCGGCCTCGATGAGCCGGTCGGCGATGAACCCGAGCGTGGCCTTGGCGGCCTCGCCGCTCCTGCGTGCGCCGGCCCTGGCGACCTCGCCGCTTCTCCGTGCGCCGGTCCTGGCGGCCTCGCCGCCCCTCCGTACGCCTTTCCTGACCGTGTCCAGGCGCCGAGCCCTGGTCGGGGGCGTCGGAGGCGTCGGGGGCCCCGCCTGTGGCGGTGCCTCGAGCGAGGCCGACCGGCCTCGCTCGCCGTCACCCGCAC
>NZ_JBSGZO010000670.1:0-3689 GCF_053611045.1 Streptomyces sp. NPDC054841
GCTTGGCGCCGAACCCGGGCTCCACGAGTTCGTCCTGCAGCGCCACCGGCACCGTCACCTGGCTTGCGCCCTCGCCCACGGTCAGCGAACCGACGACCGTGCCGGCCGCTGCCGCGTGCGGCAGCGCCTTGCCGCCGTTCGTCAGCTTCAGCTTCACCGTCAGGCCCGACCAGCCCACCGCCGCCACGTCCTTCGTCGCGACGACCGGCACCGAACCGCCCAGGCCGTCGTCGACCGTGCCGACGACCTGGCCCTTCTTGACGATCGTCGCGGACTTCAGCGCGTCCTGAGTGGCGAGCATGAGGTCCTTGCTCGCCCGGATCGCGGTGCCGAGGATCGGAACGTCGTGCTGGGCGAGTACGGCTCCGACGATCAGCTGGTCCGTGTCGCCGACCATCTTGTGGGCGGCGAAGAGGAGATTGCCGCCCGCCTTGGTGGTGCTGCCGGTCTTGATGCCGAGCGCGCCGTCGAAGGGCGGCAGCTCGTTGTAGTTCCGCCACTTCTTGCCGGACGGGTCCGTCCACTCGGGCAGCTTGGTGATGTCCATCAGGGCCGGGATCTCCACCAGCTTCAGACCCAGCTTGACCTGGTCCTCCGCTGTGCTGACGGTCGTCGCGTTCAGACCGGAGGGGTCCGTGTACGTCGTGTTCGTCATCCCCAGCTCCTTGGCGGCGTCGTTCATCTTCTTGACGAACGCCTCCTCGGAGCCCGCGTCCCAGCGGGCCAGCTGGCGCGCGATGTTGTTGGCGGACGGGATCATGATGGCCGACAGTGCGGCCTTCAGGCTGATCTTGTCGCCCTTCTTGACGGTGTTGAGCGTCGACTCGTTGTCCGTCTTGTCGAGCTGCCCCTCGGACTCGCCCTTGGCGTCGATCTCGATCATCGGACCCTCTTCGCCCCGCTTCAGCGGGTGGTTCTTGAGGATCACGTACGCCGTCATCGACTTGGTCACGCTCGCGATGGGCACCGGCGTCTGCTCACCGGAGCTGCCCAGCGAGCCGAGCCCGGACGCGGCCATGTAGGCCTGCCCCTTGGCGGGCCAGGGCAGGGTCGGGGCGGCGCCGTCGAAGGTGTACGTCGGCTTCGCCGTCAGCGACAGAGCGGGGTCCGGCAGCGGGCGTACGGACTGTACGACCGCAAAGACGATCAGGAGCAGCACGACCAGCGGCGTCCAGATCTTGACCCGGCGGAACGCGGTACGGACCGGGGTCTGAGGCGGCGGCGGGGTGTTCGTCAGCTCGGCGAGCAGATCGAGCGGCGGCCTGGGCGGCAGCGGCTGCTGCTTGGTCCGCTCGACCTCGGTGAGCGACGCGGGGGCGGGGGCCGCGGGGGACGCGGAGGACGCGGCGGCGGGCCCTGCGTCGTCCCGGCGCAGCGGCACGAACTGGCTGGTCCGCTCGGCCGCGGGCTCGGGCGTGGACTTGGGCGCGGACTTGGGCGACTTGGGCTCGGCCTCGCGCTCCGGCGTCGGCTTCGGCTTCGCGGGCGGCGGGGTGACCCTCAGCGCGGTGGTGTGCTCGGGCGCGGCTTCCGGCTTCGGCGTCGACTTCGCGGGCGGCGGGGTGACCTTCAGCGCGGTGGTCGGCTGATCCACGGCAGGCCGCGGCAGCGCCTTGAACACGGCGGTCGGCTGGTCGACGGGCCGGTCGACCGACTCATCGCCCTCATCGCCCTCATCGCCCTCGGCCGCCTTCTCAGCGGCCTTCTGCGACGCCTTCAGGGCAGGCTCGTCGCCCTGCTTGGAGCCCTGCTTGGCACCGGCCCAGCTGGGCACCTTGGCGCCCTCGTCGTCGGCGTCGGCGTCGTCGGCCGCCTTGCGGGACGCGGGAGCCGCGGTCTCCTCCTCGAGACCGTCCGAGTCCGCGGTGTCGTCCTCGGTCTCGGCCGAGTCGTCTTCGGTGGCCGCTTCGGCCGGAGCCGAATCGCTTTCTTCAGCCTCGGGCTCGGCCTCAGGCTCGGCTTCGGCTTCGGCTTCGGCTTCGGCTTCGGCTTCGGCTTCGGCTTCGGCTTCGGCTTCGGCTTCGGCGGGAGCCTCATCGGCCTCGGCCGTCGCACCCTCCACCTCATCGGCGGCAGCGTTCGCCTCCGGCTCCTCCGACTCCTCCGGGCCATCCGCGTCACCGGTGACAGCGTCGTCGCCGGAAGCGCCCTCACGGGCCGCCTCGTCCTCGGCCGACTCGGCCTTGCCCTCCGCCGTCTCCGCCGCCTTCGTAGCCTCCGTGGAGACCCACGCCGCCACCGCCGCACGGAGCCGGGCATCGCCGTTCGGCGTGTCCTCCGCCGCGTCGCCCTCAGCCGCCGAGGCGGATTCGGAACCGGATTCGGAGCCAGTACCGGATTCGGAGCCGGAACCGGATTCGGACTCCGGGGCGTCCCCGTCGCTGTCCGAAGACGACGGCTCCGTGGCCGACGTCTCCGAAACCGACGGCGGCGTCCTGAACACGGCCGTAGGCTGGTCGACCCGTTCCTCGGTGGGCGCCCCCGCCGAACGGGCCACGGCAAGCCGCGGATCACGTTCGCCCGGAGTCGTCTCCCCCGACGACTTCTGCTGCTCCGACTTGTCGGGGGACTCGCCCGCCACCGTGCCTCCTCCATGCGTCATGCGTGAACCGCCGAGGCGATGTCACCGCCGACATCGCTGTCCGAACCATCTACCAGTGTCCTGTGTGAGCACTTGGCCCCCGTGCTAGACGAGAACGACATACCTGCCGGTTCCCGTACGAAGCACCCAGGCACTCTCGACAGACCAATGTGAGAGGGGTCACCCTGTCATTCATCCACGCGGGGAGGCATGGATGGGCAGGAGCCGCAGAACTATTCCGGAGGAGCTTCTGCTGCTCGCTCTGGACCCGACCACGGGTACCACAGCGCAGCCGCAGTCGCTCGACCTCGGCCTGGCCGGAGCACAGCTAGTGGAGCTGGCTCTGGCAGGACGGATAGCCCCAGACGGGGATCGTATCGCCGTGGTGATGCCACGGCCGACAGGAGATCCGACACTGGACTCCGCACTGGAGCTGTTGCGCAGACGCGGCAGCCCGGTTCGGGCCGTCCACTGGATCGGCGGGCCCCGGCTGGGGCTGCGCCAGACCTACCTTTCGCATCTGGAAAGGTGCGGCATGGTGCATGCCGTGGCCGGCCAGATGTGCGGGGTGCTGCCGACGACTCGCTATCAGGCGACGGACACGGCGATCAGCCGGGAAATCAGGGCCCGGCTGGACAGTGCGATCCGCACCGGCGTACCGCCGGACCCGCGGACCGCGGCGCTCGCCGCGCTGGCCCACGCGGTCGGTCTCGGCAAGCACCTCTACCCCGGCAACGAGGGGCGGTCCTCCCGCTCCCGGCTCCGGGATCTGATCAGGCACGACCCCATGGGCGGCCTCGTGGCGCACGCCGTGATGGACGTCCAGAACGGTGCGGCCGCACAGCCACGCCGTAACCCCGCAGCGGGCGGCCGCCAGTCGGCCGTACCGATGCAGCCGCGCCACGGGACCATGGCCCGCGTCGCCGCGCACTGAGCAGCACCGAGCACCAAGCACCAAGCACCAAGCAGTACGAAGCAACCGCACCGCCGCACCGAAGTCGTCCCCAGACCCGGTTCGGGAGCCGCACGAGTGCGCGGGGCAGTCAACACGACTGCCCCCGGCTCAGCCGTTGTCCGCCGCACCGAGCGCGCCGCTCTTCATTTCACG
>NZ_JBSGZO010000671.1:0-3650 GCF_053611045.1 Streptomyces sp. NPDC054841
TGTTTCAGGTCCACGATGGCGCCGCTGTGTGGGGGAAGCGCCTGAGCGATCTTGAACGACGGGGGAACCGCTCAGGCACTGCGGGGGGTGGCGGTGGTGGTCTCTGGCTCGACCAGCTGGTGGTCCCGCTGGTCGAGGTTGACGAAGATCATTCCGTACCTGATGGCACAGCGAACGGGTCGTGGGGCTCCCCGGGGCCGGCGAAGGCACCGGTAGGCGCGGACGTCCTCGTCGTCCTCGCGGGCGACGACGATCGGCTCCCCGAAGAGAGTGACCATCAACGAATCACCACGGTGGGGGATAGCCGTGACGAGATCGATGAAGTGCCACCCGGATCGGTACGCGGTCGCCATCTCACGCCGGAAGACACGGTCGTCCGGGGGAACGCTCATGCGTCGGTACCAACCGGAGCGAAGTCCCATGAAGGCTCACCTGGAGCCGCGATCACCTTGTGCGCCGGCGCAGTGTCCCACGAGGGCTCCCCGGGGCTGCCCAGAGCACCGAGAGCACCGAGAGCAGCCGCAACGGCTATAGCGCTAAGTGCGCGAACCATCCTGGTCATGACCGATCTCCACCTCTTTTGGTCCTTACCTCCTCCCCCGCGCCTAAGACGATGGCTCACTCGGAACGCTTCCACCAGCGGAGGCAGGCATCATGTTCCTGTAATTCAGGACCCTGAGGGGGGTGCAAATGATGTCAAAGAGGGGCGATCACCGACATCAGCATGGTCCGGATGAACTCTGCCCGGCCGGCAAGGACCTCTACGCGGCCGCTCTGCGCACGGGACGGATAACCCGGTCCGAGATCGGGGCCGCTCCCTGCCTCGTCGATCTCGCACTGTTGCACCCGGATCCGGACGATCCGGAGCTGCTGCGGCCGGTCGCTCCGTCCATCGCGCTCAATCAGCTGATACACCCAATAGAGCGGGAGATCCAGCAGCGGCGGCAGCGCACTATTGCGCTGGCCGACACGTTTGAGCCATTCATGGCCATCACCGCCCAGGATCCGCCCTCGACCAGCGCGATCACCGTCCTGGAGGGCCTCGAACTCATCAACGCGACGCTCGACCGCGTGACGTCCGAGTGCACCGAGGAGATGCTCACGGTGCAGCCGGGCAGCGGTCGCCGACCGCACATCCTGCAGGAGGCCCTCCGCCGCGTCGAGCCCCTGCTCGACCGTGGCATACGGATGCGCACCCTGTACCAGCACACGGCCCGCCACCACTCCTCGACGCTGGCCTACGTGGAACGGATCTCCCCGTTCGGCCTCGAGGTGCGCACCCTCGAGGAGATCATCGACCGGCTGATCATCGTTGACCGGAAAGTTGCCTTCGTACCCGCGCGCAGCGACCGCCGTGTCGCCCTCGAACTACGGCACGAAGGCCTCGTCCAGTACCTCGTCGGCGTCTTCGACCAGTTCTGGTTGCACGGCATACCGTGGGAGGAGGAAGTCGTCGCGTACGCCCCCGTCCCGGACGGCATCAGCGGCGTCCAGCGCTCCATCGCCAAACTGCTCATCGAAGGCCATGTCGACGAGGCGATCGCGCGCCGCCTCGGCATGAACGTCCGTACCTGCCGCGCCCACATAGCCAAGCTCGCCTCCGCCCTCGGCAGTGGTTCGCGTGCGCAACTCGGTTATCTCATCGCCCAGTCCGGAATCCTGGAGCAGGACCACTCCGGAATCCTGGAGCAGCAGGACCACTGACCATGTATCAGCCCACCGCCGCCCCGGAGCCGATGGGGCGGCCGGGCCGGCCCGGACCGGCGGCAGAGCTCCTCCCCTGACCTGCGCCATCGGTGCTGACAGCGGGCCCACCGGCATGCGATCATCACGCCCGGCGCTCCCCCCACACCCCTGGTGCCGCCCCCACGCTCCCACCGGACCGAGAGCGACCTCCCGATACTCATGCCTCAGCGTCTCCGCGCTGCCTGCGCGACGGCCGCCGCCGCCATCGGCGCAGCCTCCGCCGCACTCGCCCTGCCGGCCACCGCCCACGCCGCCACCGTCACCTGCGCGGACGGCGTGTGGAAGGCCTCGTACTACGCCAACACCACCCTCACCGGCACGCCCAGGCGGACCGTGTGCGACACGTCCATCAACGAGAAGTACGGCACCGGCGCCCCCGCCGGCACCACCCTGCCCAAGGACAACTTCTCCGTCCGCTGGACCACCAGCCGCGACTTCGGCTCGGGCGGACCCTTCACCCTCACCGCCGCCGCGCAGGACGGAGTCCGCGTGTACGTCGACGGCGTCCGCAGGATCGACGCCTGGAAGAACGTCAGCACCACCCAGACGAAGACCGTCGGCGTCACCGTCCCCAAGGGCCGCCACACCCTCCAGGTCGACTTCGCCGCCTGGACCGGCGCGGCCAACATCGGCTTCGCGTACAACCCGGTCACCACCGCCGCGGCCGACAAGGTCAAGCCGCTCGCCCCGACGGGCGGGAATACCGCGTACTCGGCCACGACATACCGGCCGACCGTCACCTGGACCCGCAACCGCGAGATGGACATCGCCGGATACCGGGTCAAGCGCTGCACGGAGCCCTGCAGCTGGCAGACCGTCAGCGGGCCCGCCCTGCTGACCGGCACCTCGTTCACGGACGTGCCGCTGGCGAACGGACGGCTGTACTCCTACGCCGTCGCGGCCGTCGACAAGGCGGGCAACGAATCGCCCCTGGGCGGCGCCAAGTACGCCGTCACCACCGATCTGCCCGACCCCGCCGTACCGGAGGGGCCGGCGGCCACGGACACCGCCAAGGGCATCACCCTCGGCTGGGCGGCATCCGACCGCGCCACCTCCTACCGCGTCTACCGGGGCACCGACGTGTCCTCCCTGCAGGCGGTCGGCACCAGCCCGACGCCCACCTTCACGGACACCGCGGTCAAGGACAACACCATCTACCACTACGCGGTCCAGGCCCTCGACGGATACGGCAACGAGTCCGTCCGCAGCGCCACTCAGGAGATCCGGCGCGGGGACCACCGGGTGCCCTCCGCGCCCACCCTGACGGCTCAGCCCTACGGCTCCTGGGACGGCGTACAGCTGCGCTGGACCGTGCCCGCCGGGGACAGCGGAAGGGACATCCGCGTCTACCGCTCCACCGGGTCGCCCGTCCCGGCCGGCGCCACCCCGATCACCACCTGCCGGGTGGACCACCTGACCAGGTCCTGCGTCGACGAGGGCGACCTGAAGCGCGGCACGACCTACCACTACGTCATCACCCAGGTGAACGTCGACGGCGTGGAGTCGCCCCGGTCCAACCAGGTCACCTTCACCCGGCCCGGCGACTCCGCCCCACCGGCCGCCGTCACCGGCCTGACCACCGCCCTCACCGACGGCGGCGCCATCAAGGTCGACTGGAACGACAGCCCCGAGCCGGACCTCCTGCGCTACGAGCTGCGCCGCGCCCGCGTCCACGAGGACGAGGACGGCACGGTCCTGGAGGTCGTGACGACCGAGTACCTCGGCGCCGGCACCTCGGAGTTCCTCTACCAGCCCGTACCGGACGGCGAGACCTGGGCGTTCTTCGTCGTGGCCGTCGACACGTACGGCAACGCACTGCCCTGGCAGACCGTCCCCGGCGGCTATGTCACCGCCACCGAGCCCGGGGAGCCGGCGCCGGAGGAGTGAGCCGGACGGCACACAGC